>CAMEMG010000030.1:0-15804 GCA_945927325.1 uncultured Clostridia bacterium
CCTGGTGCGAGGCTAAGGGCTGGCCGGATGTCTACAAATCTCTCATTTACTTGCCGCGCCAGGTAATCGTCAGCACCGACGTACTGTACGAACACAGCGGAAATTATACGGTTTCTATCGGATTCCCCCATATCTTCATCCCTACAGAACCGGAAGTTGCCGAAATCATCAATCATAGTGCCGAATTTCAGGCGCTCAGAACAGATCTGGAAGCCGAAACGCAATGGACCCGTGCGCAACCGAACCAGAATAAGCTTTCCTTTTATATCCGATATGCATATGCCGGCCATAATACCGTAAATCTGAGATTCCAATACGGCCAATATATTGATTCCTTTGGGCATGACATCAGTAATTCCTATGGCTACACGTTCAGCCTGACCGATGGCAGTCGTCTGTCGCTGCCCGACTTGCTGAATGAGGAAAATTCGGAAGCGGAGCTTCAGCTGAAGGCTCTGATGGCGCAGGCAATCCGCGCAGTTGACCCGCCCTCCGGCTTCCGTTTACTCGTCTCCGCAGAAACGGCTGTCGACTGGTTATGGAAAGACCCGGATACTTATGGATATTGGTTCTTTTCAGAAGAAGGGCTGTGCTTCGTTTACGACGATTATCGGATTACCACGGAAATCGGTTCGTCTGCCTGGGCCATTGAGACTGTAATTCCCTATCAGGATCTGCAGGGGATTTGCAAGGAAATCTATTGCCAGATCTCCCCTGCCTCTTCCACCCCTTCCGGCAGGCTGTATCTACAGGAAAAAAGCCAGGCGGAGAGCAGTTCTGCCGCCAACATTTACGGAGAGGCTTCTCCATCCTCCTTTGCCGTAACGGCGGATGGACAGATTCTGCACGCCACCGTTGAAAATCAGGGGCAAATCCGCCTTTACCTCAATGCGATGACTGCTGACGATCTCATCTGGCTGGAAAGTACAGAAAGAGATAGCCGCCTTACCTGCACTTTCCGTGGCCGCCTTACCGCCGCCGACGAAGCGGACGTCTGGCAAATAGATTATGCGCATGCAGATGGGCACTTCACAGAAGATGAAGTGCAACGAGCCACATCATTTTAATCTATCCAATGATAAAAAAGCGCTGCCTATATAACAGGCAGCGCTTCTCTTTTTCAAATTGACAGCTTGCTTCTATAAAAACGGTTCCCTTATTCCCTGCATTTCCGCCTTTTGTAATTTCCCTGCAAATATTCCCTTGCAACCCCAGGCGGCGCATCCGTTTTTTCCTATAAGAAATGCCTGTATATAGGCTTTTTTTCTTTAATATGCCGCTTTTTTCTATTGAAACAGACTTATCTGCATGCTATAATTCAATTATAATAGCATAAATTGTGTATAAAAATACAAACAGTATTTTGAAATCAAAGAAGGGATTTTGTCATGAAAAAAATAGTTGCTTATGGAACCCCTTTCATGGATTTTCTTGTGGGAATCGACCATCTGCCTACCAAAAAGGATGAAGGCGCCTGGATTCAGCAGACCAGCTGGCAGGGCGGCGGCAAAGTCGCCAGCGCTTTGGCAGCAGTCGGGCAATTAGGCGGCATCGCTTCCATGACCGGCATGATCGGTGCGGATACCTATGGTGATTTTCTGCTGGATGATTTTCACTATTATCATGTCGACACTTCGCATATGATCCAGGATGGCAAAAACGCTTTTTCCGTTGTGCTTTCCGATAAAGTGACCAAAGGGCGCAATATTCTGGGACGCCCTTCCACTTCGCGTGCTTATACACTTGAAGATATCGACCCTGCTTTCATCGCCTCTCATGATATTCTGCACCTGGAGCGGGCGGATGAAATATCCCACCGTCTGGCTGATATTATTCACGAAGCAGGCGGGTTGGTTGCCTTCGACGGCGACGGCTACTCGGAAGCGACCCAGGCCATGCTGCCTAAAATCGATATTTTCATCGGTTCAGAATTTTACTATAACTCGCTGTTCGGAGAAGGTGCCAGCGCCGACAGCAGCAAATACGAGCAAAATTTGGCTACCGTCCGTGCGCTTGGCCCCAAGATCACCGTCTTTACTTTCGGAGACAAGGGTTCCGCCGTGTTGAGTGATGACGGTTACTATTTTGCCCCCGGATATTCTGTGGAAGTTGTGGATACCGTCGGTGCCGGCGACGTTTACCATGGCGCTTATCTTTTCGCCATTGCCAAGGGAATGAACCCTGCCGACAGTGCACAGTTTGCCAATGCGGTTGCCGCGCTGAAATGCACCGGCATCGGCGGCAGATCTGCTATCCCCAATTATGAGATGACCATTGAATTCATGCAGACAGGTTCCTGCGACCGTACGCTTATTGAGCAGAAACGCCTCCGCTACGAGAGCTTCGGCAACAACAAATAAGAGCCCTGTTTATAGAACTTTTTAACAGCAGAGTTTATCTTTCCTTCCTCCTTTTCAAACATCACCGCTCTGGCGGTCGAAAGATAATGCCTCCTCTGCTGTTTTTTATTGCCTCTTTTTATAATTGACGGCAGAAAGCGGGTGTGATAGAGTTTTAGGCAGAATATTATATGGAAAATATCCGTTTCCATCTAAAGAGGATTTGATTTTATGGAATTATGCAATGCAATCATAGAGGCAGCCAAAGAGGCGGGAAACATTATGCTGCAGGCCAGCAACATCAGCGCTCAACAGGAAGAAAAAAGCGGAGATTATAATCTGGTCACCGTTTATGATGTAGCGGTGCAGAATTTTCTCTTTCAAAAACTGCGCACTTTGCTGCCCGAAGCAAAATTTATCGGAGAAGAGGTCGGCACGGATACCCCCACGCCACTCAAAGAGGGCTACAGTTTTATCATAGACCCTATTGATGGCACAACCAATTTTATTCAGGGTTATCGCCACAGCTGCACCTCTATTGCTCTGCTTAAGGATGGTGCCCCCTATATCGGCGTTGTCTACAATCCCTATACCGGTGACGTATTTTCTGCGCAAGCCGGCCGGGGCGCCTATCTGAACGGAGAAGTAATTCACGTTTCCTGCGGGCGTCTGGAAGAAAATCTGGTAGGTTTCGGCACTTCCCCCTATTATCGCCATCTGCCCGAATATTTTGAGGGCACTTTTGCAACTCTGCAAAAGCTGTATCCCCATTGTCAGGATCTCCGGCGCAGCGGCTCTGCAGCGCTTGACCTCTGCTATGTAGCCTGTGGGCGCACCGGCCTTTTTTTCGAATTGATCCTTTCCCCTTATGATTTTGCGGCTGCATCGCTAATCGTGCAGGAAGCGGGCGGTTTTGCCACGCAAATGGACGGTTCCCCACTGGATTTTGCCCGGGGCGTCTCCGTACTGGCAGCAGGCAAAGAAGCCTACCGGGAATATTTTGAGATTATGGGCTGACCCTGCCAATCAGCAAAAAGGAAACCGAGATGTTCTGCCCGGTTTCCTTTTCTTTTTATAACCATATATTTATTTCACAAACCTTTGCTTTGCTCCTGCGCCATATAGCGACACAAAAATTCCGCAAAGCGCTCCGCTTCCGGAATGACCTTGCCGGTAAGGGGCAATGCAATACCCAAACAACGCTGCATGGGAGGCCGAATATCCAGCACCCTCACCTGCGAAGGCAATTGCTGCAGACTAAGCCGTGGTACTGCAGTTACGCCTATTCCCTGCGCCACCAGTGCCAGCAGCGCGGCATCGTCATCGCAGCTCACCTGCAGGCTTTGCGCGGGCAACTGCTGCAGATGCGCTTCCAATGCATTTCCGGGCGCCATCAAAAAAGGATACTGCACCAATTCCTGCTGACTGATGCTCTGCCGCCCTTCTATGCACATGGCCGCAGGCAACACCGCCATATAGGGATCCTCCATCAACGGCTGCCATCTCTGCGCGCCGCAGCGGGTTTCATCCCCCAGCGCCAAGTCGATTTTCCCCTGTTCCAGCCACTCACCCAGTTGATCTGTGCCAATATGCAGAGAGAAGCGGCTTTCGGGATAACGCTGTTGATACGCCTGCATTGCCTTGGGCAGCCAGCTATTGGCAATGCTGGCAAAAGAGCCAATGCGCAGCGGTTGTTTACTGCTCCGGCCCAGTTGCCCTGCCTGTTCCCTCAGTGCTTCCATGCGCCGCATGATTTCTTCTATGGCGGGCAGCAATACTTTCCCGGCAGAGGTTAAAGTAACGCCACGATGATCCCTTTCCAACAGGCGGCAACCCAATTCAGCCTCCAAGCCGTTCATCATCTGCGTCACTGCCGATTGGGTACAGTGCAGAACTTCAGCCGTTCGGCGCAGACTGCCCGTTTGTACGGCAGTTAAAAAGGCTTTTAGTTTGCGTTCCTCCATCATTTCCTCCTCGGGTGTTCACTTTTCCTTATATCCTGATTATAAACCGATTACTTCCCAACCGGCAAGAAATACCGTAAAATATTTTTTGAAAATTGCTGTTTCAGAAAAAATAAGCAGAATCACCGCAGAGCGTCATACGGTTGGCGTCTATGCAAATCGCTTCCAACAGTGATCGCATTTTTTGACGGCATGCCATGGAGTGCTGCCCTGTAATAACCGGCCAATACAGCTTTCATATCATTACCACCCAAGGCTGCCTTATTGACCTCATGCAATATTTCCTGATACAGCGCAATATAGAATAGAGGCATCTTAATTATGAATAAAGTCCCACAAGAAGAGCAAAAAGGATATTTGCTCGTGTTAATCACCGGAATACTCTGGGGCTCCATCGGTTTATTTGTCAAGTGGATGGGGCAGCTTGGTGCAACCCCTACCTTCACCAGTTTTTGCCGCATGGCCTTTGCCCTGCCCATCCTGATTGTCCTTACGCTGATCAAATGCGGCCCGAAAGCCTTTCTGATCGACAAATATTCCCTGCGCTCCTGTGCGCTGATGGGTTTTCTTTGTCAGGCCCTTTATAATTTCCTTTACAGTTTTGCCGTAGATCAGCTGGGCGTATCGGTCAGCTCCGTATTGCTGTATATTTCTCCGGTATTCACTTCCATCCTTTCCTATTTTATTTTTAAAGAAAAGATTTCCGTGCAGAAGTGGTTCGCTCTGCTCGCCAATATTGCCGGCTGTGCCCTCACGGTCACCGGCGGAAAGTTCAGCGATCTGCAATTTTCATTATCCGGCCTTCTGTTTGTGCTCGGTGCCGCTCTATGCTATGCTTTTTCAGCGATCATCGGCCGTTTCGCCACCGCCCGCTGCAATCCCTATGTGGCCAGCACTTACAACTTTGCCTTTGCCACCTTATTCCTATTGATCTTTACCCGCCCCTGGCAGGGTATGAGCGGGAAGATAAGCCCCTTGCTGCTGTTGGTTGCGTTCGGCTTTGCCTTGGTTCCCACCGCCATTACTTATCTTCTCTACTTCACCGGCCTGCAAAAGATTAAGGAAACCAGCCGGGTGCCGGTACTGGCTTCCGTAGAAACGGTCAGTGCCACACTGCTGGGAATTTTTGTTTTGGGTGAAGAGATCGGTCTGGTAAATTGGCTGGGCATCTGTTTAGTCTTTATCTCTATTTTGCTTATGAATCTGAAAATCGGCCGGTCTTCCGCACCACAAGCCGAAAAGAACTGAACTTCATTTTCCTGCCTGCAAGTATTTTTGCAAGCATAACATACCCTCCTAAAATCCAAAAAAAAGAACCGTACAGTGACCTGTACGGTTCTTTTCCGTTTTCAAGCACAATCAGCTCAGAACAAACCGCTGATGACGCCGTTTTCATCCACATCAATGCGCTCTGCTGCGGGCACTTTAGGCAACCCGGGCATCGTCATGATTTCGCCGGTCAGCGCAACGATAAACCCTGCACCTGCCGAAACTCTCAGATTACGCACCGTCACGGTAAAGCCCTCCGGTGCACCCAACAACTTTGCATTATCCGAAAAGCTATACTGCGTCTTGGCCATACAAACCGGTAACCCGCCGTAGCCCAGTTTTTTCAGAGTGCGCAGCTGCTTTTTGGCTTCTGCCGTCCATTCTACACCGACTCCGCCGTAAACGCGGGTGACGATCTTTTCGACCTTCTTTTCCAGAGGGTCGGCATCCTCATAGCAGAAAGAAAAATCATTTTCCTGTTCGCACAGGCGTACCACTTCTTCTGCCAGCGCTTCGCCACCGGCACCGCCTTTCCCCCATACTTCGGAAAGTACCACATTGACGCCCAATGCCTTGCATTTTTGAATGATCAACGCGATTTCTGCCTCCGTATCGGTGGGGAAACGGTTTACCGCCACTACACAGGGCAGGTGATAAACGTTCTGAATATTGGAAACGTGGCGCAGCAGATTGGGCAGGCCCTTTTCCAACGCAGCCAGATCCTCTTCTCCCAGAGCTGTCTTATCCAGCCCGCCATGCATCTTGAGTGCGCGAATGGTCGCGACCATCACAACGGCCGAAGGCTTCAGGCCGGCAAAGCGGCACTTGATATCCAAAAACTTTTCCGCACCCAGGTCAGCGCCGAATCCCGCTTCGGTAACCGCGTAATCTCCAAGGCGCATCGCCATTTTGGTGGCCGTAACGGAATTGCAGCCGTGCGCAATATTGGCAAAGGGGCCGCCGTGTACCAGCGCCGGCGTCCCTTCCAGCGTCTGCACCAGGTTAGGCTTGAGTGCATCCTTGAGCAGTGCCGCCATTGCGCCCGCAGCCTTCAGCTGCCCGGCAGTCACCGGCTCACCGCCATAGGTATAGCCCACTACAATGCGCGCCAGCCGTTCTTTCAAATCAGAAATACCCGAGGAAAGGCAAAGCACCGCCATAATTTCAGAAGCAACGGTGATATCATAGCCGTCTTCCCGCGGTGTGCCATTGGCTTTTCCGCCTAATCCATCCACCACAAAGCGCAGCTGCCGGTCGTTCATATCCACGCAGCGTCTCCAAGTAATGCGGCGCGGGTCAATTCCCAATGCATTGCCCTGATAAATATGATTATCGATCATGGCTGCCAGCAGGTTGTTGGCAGCCCCAATGGCATGGAAATCGCCTGTAAAATGCAGGTTAATATCCTCCATGGGCACCACTTGCGCATAGCCGCCGCCGGCAGCTCCGCCTTTCACGCCGAATACCGGCCCCAAAGACGGCTCCCGCAGCGCCACTACCACTTTCTTGCCGATGCGGCGCATGCCGTCAGCCAAGCCAATCGTGGTTGTCGTCTTGCCCTCACCGGCAGGCGTGGGGGTAATCGCGGTGACCAGAATCAATTTGCCTTCTTTTCCCGCTTCCTGTTTGAGCAGAGAAAGGTCGATCTTGGCTTTATATTTACCATATTGTTCCAGATATTCATCGGCAATGCCCGCTTCTGCCGCCACTGCGGTGATCGGGCGCATCTGTACCGACTGAGCGATTTCAATATCCGTCTTCATAGCTTTTTACTATCCTCCGTAATCAAATGCTCTCACTCCAATTATGCCGTGCCCGGCTGACGAAAACAATAAAAAAATAGATATTCCATTCAATATTTTTTCATATATTTCGTTACATACTGAATAAAGAGTTTATTGCATTTCCGAAATTTCGTTATTCTGCGCAATGCTCAATGATAGAGCGAACAAAGTTCCAGGTACGCTCCGCCGAAGCAATATTCACCCGCTCATCAGGGCTATGGGCACCTTCTGCATCCGGCCCGATGGCAACGATATCCAACCCAGGTACTTTAGAAAGCAAAATGCCGCATTCCAGGCCGCCATGCACCGCCTTCAGCTCCATCTCCTTACCCGTCTGCTCCCGATAGATGCGGCAAAGCAAATCGCGCAGAGGAGATTCTTTTGCAAAGCTCCAGCCGGGATACCGAGAACAGAGATGGAAGGAAAAGCCCATCACTTCTGCCAGAATTTCCAGACGCATCTGCGATTCATCGTTCAGGCTTTCCATGCTGGCCCGGGGCGAGAAAGTGACAATCACAGTATCTCCTTCCATGCGAATCACACCCATGTTGCTGGAAGCATCCACCAATCCCTCGATGGAATGGCTCATCGCCTGCACGCCATTAAAGGCCAAGCAGAGCAACTGCCAGAGTTTGCGGGTATCCTCAGGGGAAGCCATGCGTTCCGGTGCCTGCACAGGCTCTGCCAGAATAGCAAAATCCCGATCTGCCTCACCCAATTCCGCCCGGATTTTCTGTTCCATACGGGCAATCTCTTTCTTTGCGCAATCGATGCAGGGCACGGCGACCACCGCTTCGCACTCTCTGGGAATCGCGTTATCCTTGCTGCCGCCCTCGATGTGCGCCACACAGACGTCCGAAAGTGCTGCCAGCACTCGGCCCATGATACGGTTGGAGTTGCCCAAATATTTATCAATCTGTCCGCCGCTGTGCCCACCGGCCAGCCCGGTTACAAAAATGCGCAGCGCCTGCCCGCTGAAAGGCAGCATGCTCATCTTTCTGGAAAGATCCACGCGCATGCCGCCGGCGCAGCTGACGACGATATCTCCTTCACCGCCGCAATCCATATTGACCATACGGCGCGCCCTAATCAGGCTGCCATCAAATGCCTTGGCACCATCCAGGCCCACTTCTTCCTGGGCGGTAAACAGACACTCCAGCTCGGGGTGGCGCAGTGCATCATCCTCCAGAGCAGCCAGCATGTAGGCCACTGCCATACCGTTATCTGCACCCAGCGTCGTTCCTTCGGCCGTAATCCAACCGTCTTCCACCTTCAATTTGATGGGATCGGTGCGGAAATCGTGCGCCACATCGGCGTTTTTTTCGCATACAATATCCGTATGCCCCTGCAGCAGCAGTGCCGGTGCCGCTTCACAGCCGGAAGAAGCCGGTTTACGGATCAATACGTTGTGTATTGCATCGCGATACGTTTCATATCCGTGCGCCTTGCCAAATGCTTCCAGATAATCGGCAATCCCTTTTTCATTGCCCGACCCACGGGGGATCGCGCTGATTTCTTCAAAATAATGCCATACCCGCTCAGGGGCAAGGCCTGCTAAAACTCTTTCCATCACTTTTGACATCCTTTCTGATTGAATTGCACATTTATTTCTTATTATAGTGCATTTTTTGCATATTTTCCATACCATTTTGCCGGGATACCGCCCTTGCGCGCCACCCGGACAAGCCCTATAATAGAAGTATTTCAAGTACCCTGCAAGGAGGAACCATGGCACAGGAAACATTTTTCAGCAATGCAGAGACTCAGCCGCTGGCTGCCCGCCTGCGCCCGCGGACACTGGAGGAATTCGTCGGCCAGCAGCATCTGTTAGGCGAAGGCAAGGTGCTGCGCCGGCTGATCGAAAACGACCGCATCTCCTCCATGATTTTCTGGGGGCCGCCCGGCGTAGGCAAGACGACGCTGGCGCGCATCATCGCCGGGCAAACCAAATCCGCATTCATCGATTTTTCTGCCGTCACCAGCGGCATCAAGGAAATCCGCCAGGTCATGCAAAAGGCAGAAGAAAATCGTCGATTCGGCGAAAAAACCATTGTTTTTGTAGACGAAATTCACCGCTTCAACAAGGCGCAGCAGGATGCTTTTTTGCCCTTTGTGGAAAAAGGCAGCATTATCCTCATCGGTGCCACTACCGAAAATCCCTCTTTTGAAGTCAACAGCGCTCTGCTCTCCCGCTGCAAAGTGTTTGTGCTGCAGGCGCTTTCCACAGAGGATTTGACACAGCTGCTGGAGCGCGCCCTTAAGGATCCCCGCGGCTTTGGCGAATACCGCGTGGACATGGCACCCGAATTTCTGGAAATGGTTGCCAACTTTGCCAACGGCGATGCCAGAAGTGCTCTTTCTATCTTGGAAATGGTGGTACTCAACAGCGATTCCGACGGCAATACGCTCCATGTCACCCGCGAGAGCATCGAGCAGTGCATCTCCAAAAAATCTCTGCTCTACGATAAAAACGGAGAAGAGCATTACAATCTCATCTCCGCTCTGCATAAATCCATGCGCAATTCCGACCCGGATGCCGCTGTCTACTGGCTGGCTCGCATGTTGGAAGCCGGGGAAGACCCTCTATATATCGCCCGGCGCCTTACCCGCTTTGCCAGCGAGGATGTGGGTCTGGCTGACCCGCGCGCCCTGGAACTGGCAGTTGCCGCCTATCAGGCCTGTCACTTCATTGGGATGCCCGAGTGCTCCGTGCATCTCACGCAGGCGGCCGTTTACCTCTCCCTGGCACCCAAATCCAATGCGCTCTACCTGGCTTATGAGAGCGCGAAAAAGGATGCTCTCACCCAGTTGGCCGACCCTGTGCCACTGGTTATTCGCAACGCGCCCACTCGCCTCATGAAAGAATTGGAATATGGCAAAGGTTACCAATATGCACACGACACGGAAGAAAAGCTGACCGACATGCAATGCCTGCCCGATTCCCTTCAGGGAAAGGAATATTATCGCCCTACCGACCAGGGGCTGGAAAGCAAATTCAAGGCGCGGCTGGCACAAATTAAAGACTGGAAATATAAACGGCGCTCTGCCCGCAAGCCGGAGCAGCCGTAACCCCAAAAACTTCAGCGAAATGAAATCGACCGCATTTTCATATTTGCGGAAGCTACTGATTCCGATAACCTCTCAGAAACGGAAGCAACCGGGCAGAGTATCAAAGAATATTTTGCATGGAATACAATTTGCAACAAAGGCCGGCCGGAAGATGAAGCAATTCCGACCGGTTTTTGATATGCTTCCTTTTATGATGGTATTATCGGCAAGGCAAATCGCACAAAAAACAAGCCATAATTTTCTGCGCTCCACAAAAAATCACAGCACTATCTTTTGATAGTGCTGTGATGTGATAAATCTGTTTCCGGCAGAATGCGTTATTCCACCCATTTTTCATTTTTCTCCTGCACTTCTGCCAGCGCCTGCGCTTCTTTTTTGCCAAAATAGCGTTTGAGCAGGATATAGGCTACCACCGCCAACACGAATGCCCCCAGCATGAGGAATTTATACTTATCGTAATAGACCATGACAAGACGCCAGTTTGCCGAAAGCAAATATCCAAGTCCCACCAAAATGGCATTCCAGATGCCAATGCCCAGGCCGGAAGCCAATGTAAAGGTCAGAAGATTCTGCTGTGCCAGCCCTGCCACAAAGGAGATATAGGTGCGGCACAGCGGCACTACCCGGCAAATTCCCACCGAAAGCGTGGAATATTTTTCAAACTTTCCCTTGGCTATTTGAATACCACCGCCGAATTTGGGAAACTTCCGTTCGATTTTCTGCAGGATGGGAACACCGCCATAGCGGCCAATTCCATAGCAAAGCCAGGAACCGACCAGCCCCGCTGCAATGCTCAGCAGATATACCGCCCAGAAATTAAATTTTCCCTG
Organism: uncultured Clostridia bacterium; assembly: GCA_945927325.1. Taxonomy (GTDB): domain Bacteria; phylum Bacillota; class Clostridia; order Christensenellales; family Christensenellaceae; genus QANA01. The sequence continues at coordinate 11,256 of CAMEMG010000030.1, forward strand.
CGCGGCAACTGCGCCCGAGAGGGGCAGCACCAGTTCACTGGGCACCGGAAAACATGCATATTCCAAAGCAATCACGATAAAAATCGCAATCAGCCCATAATTCTCAATCACATTGGTAATATAATCCGTCAAAATGATTCCCTTCCTGTTTCTATCATGAAATAGGCGCTCTGCACACCGTGCATTATTGTAGCACAGCTGCTTTTCCCTCACAACCTTTTTGCCTAAAGTTCATTGATATTTTACTTTGACCATGCGGCGCATGTTTGCGGCGCCAGCTCCGGGTGCAATGCCAGATAACGCACAGCATCCATCTCATAATAAATCGCCCAGGCCACACGGTCCCCCATATGGAAGAGCACCTCTTCCCGCCGAAACACCGGGGAAAATCCGCATTTTTCAATCACGCGGCGTGAATTCTCATTAAAATCGTAATGCCCGCACCAGACAGTATCTACCCCCATCTCAAACAATGCATGGTACAGCAGCGCATTGACCGCTTCCGGAATATAGCCATTCCCCCAATAGGCAGGGTTGAGCACATAGCCGATCTCCCGCTCCTGCCGGTTGCGCCGCACCTTTCGCGGGCTGCGGTTATGCAGGCCGATACTGCCAATCGGCCGCCCTTCGCTTTTCAGTACGACCGCCCGTGTATCACAATGCGTATCGTGCATAAAACCCCGGATGGTCAGGCGCGTATCCGACAGGCTTTTATGAGGTGTCCAGCCGGCATACGGGCCGACGCGCGGATCCTTCGCATATTCAAACATATCCTCCGCATCTTCCTCCTGCCAAGGGCGCAGCAGCAATCGCGGTGTCTCCAATATCTTCATATCCTTTTCCTATTTTATTCTAAATATTCCCGCAAAACCCGGTAACGGCGAATCAATTCCCCAAGAGGCATGCGGCAGTTTGCCGCACTGGTGGAAGGCAGCGAAACTGCCGGCCGACCCGTCTGCTTCCTGCACAGCGATTCATATAAAGCATATGCTTTTGTGCCGGTCGTAAATACCCCGCGTATCTCTGCTCCCGCAAAAATTTTGCCAAAATCGTTGGGCATTCCCTTGCGAATACTGGCATCGGCTGCTCCGACAATCTCACAGCTTTGCAACACATCAAACAATGCAATACCATTTTGCAGCACAAACGCCCGCCGTGCTTCCGGCGTGGCAGATGGTTCCTGTTGTTCCAGCACGGCGGCCAACACTTTCCAGAAGCGATTTTGCGGATGACCATAGTAAAACCCCTGTGCCCGGGAAGCCGGAGAAGGCATTGTCCCCAAAATCAATACGCGCGAACGGCTATCCCACACCGGGCCCAGCGTGTGCGTCACCAATTCGGCCGGCTTCATGTCAGTTCCGCATAGGTGCCGCCGCAGGCAGCCAGCAGATCTCCCGGCGCCAATTCCATTTGCAGGCCGATGCGCCCGCCGCTTACCAGGATTTTCTCTTTATCCTGTGCAGACACGTCCAGAAAAGCAGGAAATTGCTTTTTCATGCCCACCGCCGTACAGCCTCCGCGCACATAGCCGGTCAATGCAAGCAGCTCGGCCACGTGCACCATGGCAATCGATTTCACCCCCGCTGCCTTCGCCGCTTTTTTCAAATCCAGTTCGGCACAGACAGGCACAATAAAGACATAGTGCCCTCCGCCGCCGGCTGTCACCAGCGTTTTATATACCAGTTCCTGCGGTTTGCCAATCAATTGCGCTACTTCATCCCCGGGCAGTGCCGTTTCCCCATGCGGATATTCATAGATAGTATACGCAACTTTGCGCGCATCCAACAGGCGCATGGCATTTGTTTTCTGCATTTTTTTCGCCATTCTTTCACTCTGCTTTCCGTTCTTCACATTATATTTCCCTGCCGAACACCTTCTGCAACAGTGCTTGCCGCAGTGCCTGCAGGCTATCCAACTGCCCGATGGCAATTCCTTTGCGCCGGGCAAAATCCGCGATCAGATCCCCTGCAAAATCATGCAGGCTAAGGCCATCCAGCAGGGCCTCAAGCCATGCTTCCGGCGGTTCCCCATCAAGAAACCCCTGCAAAACGTCCGTATCGGCCCGCATTCCCTCCAGGAAGAGGGAGGGCCATTCATAGCACTCGGGAGCCAGCACCGCATCTCCAAAATCCAACAGTGCCAGCCTTCCTTCGGGCAGAAGCAGCACATTCTCTCCCGTCAGGTCCCCATGCACCAGCACATGCCTTTCGCGGCGCTGCCATACGGCCTTTGCCCGCACCTTCAGTTGTTGAGCAAGCAGCGCAGGCACACTCTGCCAGCGGGGATTTTCCAGGCTGCGCGTCAGCAGATCGACGCAGCAGGCCGAACATGCGTTGGCATTTGCGCCATGCAGTGTATCGCACAAGCCGCGCAGCGCTTTGCCTGTTTCCCGCTTTTGCGCTGCAGAAAGTTCTGCCAGCGCCTCCCCGATTTCCTGACCGCTCAAATATTCCATCACCAAATACAAAAAGGTATAGCGATCCTCCAAGGTGCCGCGCGCCACCGGTCGCGGGACTGCCAACCCTGCTGCCGCTGCCGCACAGCCGGCCTGATACTCACCCAGTCCACCCGTTTCATCGCATAGCGTCGATTCAGGCGGTGCATACAGCTTTATCACGTAATTGCCCGCACGAAATACCGCGTTGGTGCCCGGCGTCAGCCCTTCCACCGGTGATAGAGGCAATCCATGCCGCCGCAGAATTTCCTCTATCAGCGGTGCAAAAACCTGTTTGTCACAAAAAACTTCACTCCAGCTTTGCCAGCCATCAATTGTCTTGCAAAATAAAGGCATTGCCTGATTCCCCTTCCGTTGCTTTTGTATCATATGGTTCTATTGTACTGCAAAGCCGCTTATCCGGCAATTCTCTCCGCGGTTTATCTCCCGGAAGCATTCGCTTTCTGCAGCACATCTTCCATCTATTTTCCGGATTGGCAGGTATCACGCCGATGCTGGGCCGAGGTTGATGGCATTCTTCTGCCCTTTATATGACAAAAGAATCGCCTGATCGCAACCATACTGCAATATTTTAAATATCTCTTTGCCAGTCGGAATTACAATGTTATTCTATGGTTCTGAATGAAAAAAGTCAAATCCCCCCTTGCTTACTTCATCATTTCAAAAACCACTATCAAAATATTTTACATGGATTGCTGATAAGCTTTCCTGAATAGCGGAAAAATCTCTGCTTTCTCCTCCATTTTCTTGCGTAACATGATTTGGATGGAAAAGCACATCGGCGCGCATACCCCGTCGCCCGCTGCCATCAAAACACCAGAAGAAACCCGGAAAAACCTTGCACAGAAATACGACATCCGCAGCTGCTGAAATTTCATTAAAAAAATGATACGGAGACTTCCGTATCATTTTTTCATTTTCTCTCCCCAGCTTAATAGCTGAACAGTGCACGCACCTCGCCCGTCTGCAAATCTTTTTCCAGCAGGGTGCCATTTCTGCGCGCATAGTTGGTGCGCCAACCTAAACTGCCCTCAAACTGCGCCACTCCGTATTGGGCGCGGAAATACACATGCCCATCAATTTCCTCAATGCAATCGATATACAGGCTTCCCTCATACGTATGTTCATTGCAGTTTCCCGGGCCGATCTGCGCATAATCGGCGGGCGCAATCACCTGTCGGGCAGCTTCTGTCCCTTGTTCGTAGATATAAATGCTGCCCTCGCGGTTGTAATAAGCATTCATGGGAATGAAGTTGAGGCCGGATTCATGAATCGAATAGCTGGTTATTTCACCCTCTGGGCTTACCAGAAATTCCGCAGCCGCCGTGTTGCCCCATCCGGCCAATACTTCCCCACCGCTGCCATCCAGCCGGGCACGAGCGATTTTTCCGCCCTGATAAATCAATCCCGTGCCTGCCGTTGCGCCATAGGAGAAATAGGCATACTCTCCCTGCACCACCAGCTGCTCGATATAAGTGCCATACCACATCTCGGACTGCCCGGTGAAGAGCAATCTGGCATCGCTGCCATCCTCCTCCACGGAGTACAAAAGCACCTGATCGGCATCGGGCACTTCCTGATAATAAATGCGATCGCCCTGTGCCAGCAGGAATTCACCATCTGCCGCAAAAACCGTCCTCTCTCCGCTCTCTCCGGTGATCAGGCTCAGGTTTCTCCGATAAATGGCCGAGCAGATGACGTTGCTGCCATCCGTTGTTGTCGCAAGAATACGGCCGTCGCCATGATTCTGCCGGTCGCTGCCATCCAATGCTATCGAACAGATAGCTGTATCGCCATAGTCATTGGTCGGTATCTGATAATAAATGCGGCCGCCGGATATGGCCAGCATACCGGTGCCATCCGAGCTCAGAATCACCTGTTCCTCCCCATCGGCATTGCGGCAAATCAGTTGATTGTGAGCACCGGGCAGCGCATAATAATTGGAAAAAATTCCGGTGGGCGTAAAACTGTCGGACTGATATTTCCAATAATACAAATTGCCTTCATAAGCCACTACGTGGCCGCTGAATTTCGGCATGGGCAAGTAAATGAGAGATTTGTAGACATCCGGCCAGCCCTTAGCCTCGCACCAGG
>CAMEMG010000031.1:0-14730 GCA_945927325.1 uncultured Clostridia bacterium
GCCTGGCCGAAGCAGGCAGAGAAGGTGGGGGTGGGCTCGGTAATGCCGCGCTCGGTGCCCGCCAGCTTTGCGGTGAAGCCGGAGAGGAAGTAATACTGCGTCTGCTCGGGCGTCAGGATAGAGACGGGGGGCAGTACGCCGAATGCGTCAGCAGAAAGGAAGATCACGTTTTCAGCGGCGGGGCCGGTGGAGGCGTGGTTGACCTTCTGCACGATATTGTCGATATGATCGATGGGGTAGGAGACGCGGGTATTCTCGGTCACGCTCTTATCCGTAAAGTCGATCTTGCCGTTTTCGTCGACGGTGACGTTTTCCAGCAGGGCATTGCGCTTGATGGCGCGATAGATATCCGGCTCGGACTCCTTGTCCAGATTGATGACCTTGGCGTAGCAGCCGCCTTCGAAGTTGAAGATGCCGTTATCATCCCAGCCATGCTCGTCGTCGCCGATCAGCAGGCGCTTGGGGTCGGTGGAAAGGGTGGTCTTGCCGGTGCCGGAGAGGCCGAAGAAGATGGCGGTATTTTTGCCTTCCAGGTCGGTATTGGCAGAGCAGTGCATGGAAGCGATGCCCTTGAGCGGCAGATAGTAGTTCATCATGGAGAACATACCCTTCTTCATTTCGCCGCCGTACCAGGTATTGATGATGACCTGCTCACGGCTGGTGATATTGAAGGCAACGCAGGTCTCGGAATTGAGGCCCAGTTCCTGATAGTTTTCCACCTTGGCCTTGGAAGCGTTGTAGATGACAAAATCCGGCTGGAAATTCTCAAGTTCCGCTTCGGAAGGAATGATGAACATATTTTTCACGAAATGTGCCTGCCATGCGACTTCCACGATGAAGCGGATGGCCATGCGGGTATCCGGGTTGGCACCGCAGAAAGCGTCTACCACGAACAGGCGCTTATTGGAAAGCTCCTTCTGCGCGATCGCCTTGACGGTATTCCAGGCTGCTTCGCTCAGGGGATGGTTATCGTTGGGATATTCCTTGGAAGTCCACCAGACGGTGTCCTTCGAATTTTCATCCATGACGATATATTTATCTTTGGGGGAACGGCCGGTGTAGATGCCGGTCATTACGTTTACTGCACCGAGTTCTGTTTCCTGGCCGGCTTCATAACCGGAAAGGCCTGCCTTGGTCTCTTCCAAAAAGAGTTGCTCAAAGCTGGGATTGTAGACGACTTCGGTTGTGCCCGAAATGCCGTACTGCGTCAAATCAATGTTTGCCATATCATGAACCTCTTTCTATAAGTTTTATAAATCTGTTGAGATAGAATAAAGTACCAATGCAAATTACCGCCATGATACCATATCATATATTCTTTAGTTAGCATTATCGTAGCGAAACAAAAGGAGAAAGTCAATATCTATTTTTTGAATTTTTATGAATCATGCGGCTGCAATCGGGGCAGGCGGTTGGATGCGGATAAAAGCCCCTGCCGCAGGGGCAGGGGCAAACGGAGTGGTCAGCCGCAGAGGCGGTGGAGCAGCGCGGAGACTTCGCCGCTGAGTGCATCCAGCCTGGATTGGGCATCGGCCATATCGCAGCCCTCGACGGCCAGATAGGCTTTGAGCTTGGGCTCGGTGCCCGAGGGGCGGACAACGATGCGCCCGGCCGGGAAAGTGAAGGCCAGGACGTCTGAAGCGGGCAGGTTGATGGATTGCTCGCGGCCCGAAAGGAGATCTTTCTGTATGCCGCAGGCGTAATCGGCAAAGCCGGTGAAGGCATAGCCGCCGATTTCCGCGGGCGGATCGGAGCGCAGCGCGGCCACGGCATTGCGGATGCGTTCCACGCCTTCGCGGCCCTCCAGCGTCAACGAAAGCACGGATTCGCGGATATAGCCGTATTTCCGATAGATCTCCTGCAGGGCATCGAACAGTGTCAGCCCGCGGCCGGCATAGCAGCAGGCCGCTTCAGCCAGCAGCACAGTAGCCATGGCGGCATCCTTATCGCGCACGAACGTCCCACCCAGATAGCCGTAGCTTTCCTCAAAGCCAAAGAGGAAGTGCCCCTTGCCCTCGCGCAGGGAACGCGCGATCTCGGCGGCAATATATTTGAAGCCGGTGAGCACCTGGCGCATCTGCACGCCGTGGGCGGCGGCAATGCGGACGGCCAGCAGGGAGGAGACGATAGATTCGACGGCAAAGGCATCGGCTGGCAGCGGAGCGCGCACGGTGAGCACGTGCTCCAGCAGCAGGCAGCCGATCTCATTGCCGCTCAGAATGCGAAATTGCCCGCTGTGGTCGCGCACGGCCACGCCCAGGCGGTCGCAATCCGGGTCGGTTGCCAGAATCAGGTTGGCACCCTCGGCATTGGCCTGGGCAATGGCCAGCGCGAAGGCTTCGGGATTTTCGGGGTTGGGGGCGGAAAGGCCGGGGAAATGCCCGTTTGGCTGCGCCTGTTCCTGCACGATGGAATAATGGATGCCCAGCGCGGAGAGCATATGGCTGACGGGAGCCCGGCCGGTGCCGAACAGCGGCGTATAGACGGCGCGGAAGGAGGGAGCGTATTGCGCGATGGCTTCGGGCGCGGAAATCAGCGAGAGCACGTCGGCATAGTAGGCGGTATCCATCTCCTCGCCCAGATAGGTGAGCAGACCCTTTTGCAGCGCTTCTGCCTCCTCCATCGGCTGCAGGGTGAGGTAATCTGTTACCGCTTCAATGCAGGCGGTGACTTTGGCCGCTTCGGTTTCCGCCATCTGGCCGCCATCGGAGCCATACAGCTTATAGCCGTTGTACTGAGGCGGGTTATGGCTGGCGGTGATGACTACGCCGGCGGCACAGCCCAGCTTCAAAATGGTATAGGAGAGCTGCGGTACGCTGTGCAGCGTGGAATAGAGGCAGCTTTTGATGCCGAAAGCGGCCAGCAGCAGGGCGGTATCCTTGGCAAAGACGTCGCTTTGCAGGCGGGAATCGTAGGCAATGGCCACGGTGCCGCCCGCCTTGCCCTCCTGCTGCAGATAGGCAGCCAGCCCTGCGGTGGCGCGGCGCACGGTATAGAGGTTCATGCGGTTGGTGCCCAGGCCGAGCACACCGCGCATCCCGGCAGTGCCAAATTCCAGAAAGCGGTAGAAGCTGTCGCTGAGAGCAGCCTCATCTTGTGCCAGAGTCTGCAGTTCTTTCGAAAGCTGCGGCAGAGCCTGCTGCCACTGGGTATAGTGCTTGAATACGGTAGAATCGATCGTCATAACTCAAAAAATCCTTTCTGAAAATGCGGGCGGCGCTCAAGCGTCGATCCCATAGACAGAGCGAAACAGGGCAAGGCCGCTTTGTGTGCGGAACAATGCCTGCTGCGCATGGCGCAGCTTTGCAGGCGAATCGCTGCTCTCGGAGGCATTGACCAGATAATCTGCCTCCAGCAGGATCTGATAATCGGGGCCGTCGACCTCAGTAAGGGTATGGTGATGCCCCACCAGAAACACAATACGCTCGACCGTTTCGGCAGGCAGATCGAATGTTGACAGAAATTCCTGTGCCAACGGCATGCCCAGGAGCTCCTGCTGCTTGCCGTTGGTATGGCCGTAGGTCTGGCGGCACAGCGGGCAGGCAATATCGTGCAGCAAGGCGGCGGCTTCCAATATAAACTGGCGGTTGGGCTCCAGCTGTTCCAGCTGCCCGATGAGGCGGGCATAAGCATGCACCTTGAGGAAGTGTTCGATATCGTGAAGGTTCCCCTGGGAAATCTCTATCATTTTGGCGGCAATATTGGCAATGCACATGAAAAGGGCCTCCTGTTCAGTTAGGATAAGCGGGCGACCAGCGCCGCGCCGTAAACGCCGATTTCGGCGGAGGAGAAATGAGCGGGCAGGAAATGCACCGGCTCCATGGTATCCGCGCCGACGCGCAGCGCCTCAAAATGGCGGCGAATGCCGGAAAACAGCGGCTCTCCCAGATTGGTCAGGCCGCCGCCCAGCACATAGCAGTCGAGATTGAGCAGCTTATAGATGTTGTAAAACAGCAGCCCCATGGCGGCGCAGATCTCATCCAGCATTTCCAGCGCCATGGCATCGCCCAGGGCACAGGCTTCGCCCAGCACGCGGCCATCGATGCGGCCATGCTTTTGCGCCAGCTCGGCCATTATCGTGGGCTCGCCGGCCTCAATACGGGCGCGGATGCGCCGGGGATAATTGGCGCCGCCGGCATAAGCTTCTGCGCAGCCCAGGGAGCCGCAGCCGCAGGGCTCGCCGCCGGGGTAGAGGATCATATGGCCGATTTCGCCTGCGGCCATATGGCTGCCGCGGAACAGGCGGCCGTTGAGAATAATGCCGCAGCCCACGCCGGTGGAGATGGTGCAGTAGAGCATATGCTCGAAACCGCGGCCGGCGCCCAGCATGCTTTCTGCCACAGCCGCAGCATTGGCATCATTTTCCATGCGGATCTGCGCCTCGGGGAACAGTTCCTGCAGCGCAGTGCAGAGGGGAAAATCGTTGAGCAGCTGTGCGTTGGTGGCAAATTTCAAAGAGCGGCCATCCTTATGGATGATGCCGGGCACGCCGATGCCGATGCTACTGATTTGTGCGGCGCACAGGGAAGCGTCGGCAAGGCAGCCTTCCAATTGCGCGCGCAGCAGGGCAAAAATATCTCCGGCAGGCAGCGAAGGGTCAAAGGGAAATTCTCGCCGGGCGACCAGCTGCAGCGAGGGGCTCAAGATGCCCAGAGCGATTTTGGTACCGCCGATGTCGATTCCGAAAACATAGCCATCCATAGAAGGGGCCTCCTTGCAAGTCGTTACCTATATTATACTACAAAATTGTCGGCACACCAACGGGAATGGGGGAAGAAATCACTTGAAAAGCACGGAGGCTGGCAGTATAATACATCTATATGTAATTGTAAAAATGTAGTTTGCGGAGGTATCGCTGGTGCGAAAGGAAAAGATTATCAACTTGCCCAACATCCTCGCTTTGATCCGTTTATTGCTGGTGCCGGTGGTTGTCTGGTTGATTTTTCAGGAACGGATGATTACGGCGATGTTTGTATTTCTGGCAGCTTGCCTGACCGACTTGCTGGATGGGTATATTGCGCGGCGTTATCATCTGATTACCCAGCTGGGGACATTTCTCGATCCCATGGCGGATAAGCTGATGGCGGTGTTTGTCATTATTGCCTTTACGGCGAAGGGAATCCTGCCGCTGGCAGTGACGATTGTCATTTTTGCCAAGGAACTGCTCATGCTGGTGGGTGGCGTTCTGGCAGCAAAAAACAACAAAGCGGTGCTGCCCTCCAACCTGTTTGGCAAAATTGCGGCGTTTATATTCAACACGGCGATTGGCACCTGTTTCCTGCACGCATACCTCGACCCTTTCTACCGCTGGTTTATTTACGTGGCGCTGGCAGGCAGCGTGGCCAGCATGGTGCAATATGCATGGCGCAGCTGGGACAAGCTTTTTCCCAAAAATGAGGAGAAAAAAGCGCAGTAGGGCTTTACGAAGCGGAAAAGGTCTGTTAAGATAAAGCTTGCAGAGCGGGCAGAAGCTCTGCACAGATTGTGATAAGAGAAAAACATGGAAGAAGAGTAGTAACCGGAGCTGCGGCCTGTAGAGAGCGGCCCATTTGCTGAAAGGGCGGCGGCAGAGCAGACGGTGAAGTCACTTTGGAGTTCCGCGCGGCAAAAGAGCGCGGCGGCCGGGCAGCCGTTACCCTGCCGCCCCATGCAGACGTGGGGGCAAGAGCCCGGGGCCGCAATACCCGGGAAAATAAAGGTGGTACCGCGAGACTTTCGCCCTTTACAGGGAGGAAGTCTCTTTTTTATCATACACGGCGGCAATATGCAGCCTGTAGAAACGGACAGAGAAACGTCAGAAAAAACCGGGGCGGCAGCAGTGCCGCCTGTGAGAAGGAGAGTTATTATGAGCGAAATGCAGCAGAACACTTCCGGGGAGATCAGCAAAGCCTATTCTCCTGCCGAAGTGGAGGACAAGATTTATACGAGATGGCAGCAGCGCGGTTATTTTCACGCCAAGCCCAACCCCGATAAAAAGCCCTACAGCATTGTCATGCCGCCGCCCAACATCACCGGGCAGCTGCACATGGGCCATGGGCTGGATAACACCATTCAGGATGCCATCATCCGCTTCAAGCGCATGCAGGGGTATGAGACGCTGTGGATGCCGGGCACCGACCATGCTTCCATCGCCACCGAAGTGAAAATCGTGGAACAGATGAAAAAGGAGGAAGGCCTTTCCAAGGAGGACGTCGGCCGCGACGGCTTTATGGAGCGCGCCTGGAAATGGAAGGAACAGTACGGCGGCCGCATTGTGGAGCAGCAGAAAAAGCTGGGCACTTCCTGCGACTGGGACCGCGAGCGATTCACCATGGATGAGGGCTGCAACAAGGCAGTCAAATCGCTGTTTGTCAAGCTGTACAACAAGGGATTGATCTACAAGGGCAGTCGCATCATCAACTGGTGCCCCAAGTGCAAAACTACCCTTTCGGACGTGGAAGTGGAATATGAGGATCAGCCTTCCCATCTGTGGAACATCCGTTATGACCTGGAGGATGGCAGCGGCAGCCTGACCGTAGCCACCACTCGCCCCGAGACCATGCTGGGCGATACCGGCGTGGCCGTCAACCCGGCAGACGAGCGCTATCGGGAGATCGTGGGCAAGAACGTCATTCTTCCCATCATGAACCGCCCCATTCCGGTGGTGGCGGACGAATATGTCGACCTGGAATTCGGCACCGGCGCCGTCAAGATGACGCCTGCCCACGACCCCAACGACTTTGAGGTGGCACAGCGGCATAATCTGGAGATCATCCGCGTGCTGGACGACGAGGGCAAGGTCAATGAAAACGGCGGAAAGTACTGCGGCATGGACCGCTACGAAGCGCGGGAAGCCATCGTGGAAGAGCTGCGGGCGCTGGGCAATCTGGTGAGTATCGAGGATTACAGCCACAACGTGGGCAAATGTTATCGCTGCGGCACCACCATCGAGCCCATCATTTCCGCGCAGTGGTTTGTTTCCATGAAGCCGCTGGCCGAACCGGCCATTGCCGCCGTAAAAGAGGGCAAGATCAAGTTTGTACCCGAGCGTTATGCCAAGATCTACTTCAACTGGATGGAAAACATCCGCGACTGGTGCATTTCCCGCCAGCTCTGGTGGGGGCACCGCATCCCGGCCTATTATTGCGACGCCTGCGGCGAGATGGTCGTTTCGGAAGAGGATGTGGCCACCTGCCCCAAGTGCGGCGCGCCCATGCGGCAGGATGAGGATGTGCTGGATACCTGGTTCTCCTCCGGGCTGTGGCCTTTCTCGACCATGGGCTGGCCGGAGCAGACCGAAGAACTGAAATATTTCTACCCCACCGATGTGCTGGTGACGGCCTACGACATCATTTTCTTCTGGGTGGCGCGGATGATCGTCTTTGGCATCGAGGTCATGGGGGAAGTGCCTTTCAAATATGTCAATATTCACGGCATTGTGCGCGATGAGCAGGGCAGAAAGATGAGCAAATCGCTGGGCAACGGCATTGACCCGCTGAAAGTGGTGGAGGAATACGGCGCCGACGCGCTGCGCTTCTCGCTGGCGGCAGGCACCAGCCCGGGCAACGATATGCGTTTCTACGATTCCAAGGTGCGCGCAGCCAGCAACTTTGCCAACAAGATCTGGAATGCTTCCCGCTTTGTGGCCATGAACCTGCAGGGCCGCAACTTGAGCCGCGACCTTTCCGGGCTGGAACTGGATATCGCCGACAAGTGGATTCTCACCCGCTTAAACCGCGTGGCCGCGGAAGTGACCGAAAACATGGAAAAATTCGAGCTGGGGCTGGCCTGCGGCAAGGTTTATGACTTTATCTGGAGTGAGTTCTGCGACTGGTATATCGAAATGTGCAAGGTGCGGCTGTATGACGGCAGCGAGGCGCAGAAGGATACTGCGGCTTCCGTGCTGGCCTATACGCTCACGCAGGCGCTCAAACTGCTGCATCCCTTCATGCCCTTCATCACCGAGGAGATTTATGTGGAAATGCTGCACGCGGGCGAGAGCATCATGATCTCCAGCTGGCCGGAATATCAGGCGGCGCTGGATTTCCCCTCCGAGGCGGAGACGATGGAAAACGTCATGGAAATCACCCGCAGCGTGCGCAATCTGCGCGCGCAGATGAACGTGCCGCCGAGCCGCAAGGCCAAGCTGTTCCTCGCCATTGAGCAGGGGCGGGCAGAGGCCATGGCGCAGGCAAGCGGCTATATCTGCCGGTTGGCTTCGGCCAGCGAGGTGGAATGCTGCCCGGCGGATTTTGCCGAGCCGGAGGGCTGCGCAGCCGTGATCACGGCCGCCTGCAAGGTATATTTGCCGCTGGGCGAGCTCATCGACGTGGAAAAGGAACTGGCACGCCTGGCCAAGGAAAAGGCGAATCTGGAAAACGAAGTGAAGCGGGCGCAGGGCAAGCTGAATAACGAGCGCTTTGTGGCCAAAGCGCCGGAGCGCGTCGTGGCAGAAGAGCGGGAAAAGCTGGAGAAGTATCAGGAAATGCTGAAGGCCACCGAGGAGCGCATCGCTTCCATGGAGGCATTGAAAAAACAGGCATGAAATTCATACAGATTGCAGGAACCAAGGGAAAGGGCTCGACCTCCACTTACCTGGCCAATATACTGACGGCGGCGGGCTATCGGTGCGGGCTGTTTGTCTCGCCGCATATCCGCCGGGAAAATGAGCGGGTGAGTGTGGATGGCAGGCTGATCCCCGATGGCGATTTGCAGCGCTTGCTGGCGCAGACCACCGAAAGCGGCTATTTCCGCAAATTCTATCAGGTGGCGCTGGCCTGGTTTGCCGAGCAGGGCGTGGAAGTGGCCGTCATGGAGACGGGCCTGGGCGGCCGGTACGATCCGGCCACCAGCTTGCCCATCTGTCAGCTGCTCCTCACCCGCATCGGCATGGACCATATGGAGATCCTGGGCGACACCATTCAGAAGATTGCGCTGGAAAAGGCAGCCGCCATCCGCATGGGCGGCAGCGTCATCTGCGCACCCCAGGAGGAGCGGGTGCAGCACATCTTCGATGCCACCTGCCATTTGCGGCGGGCGCGGCAGAGCTGCGTGCGCCCTGAGCAGATTCGGGTGCGCGCCGACGGTAGTTTTGATTTTGACGGATTTAGCAATCTGCGTTTGCAAAACCCTGCCAGCCTGCAGTATGTCAATGCCGCAGTGGCAGTGCGCGCGGCGGTACGGCTGAGAGAAAACGGCATTTTTGTCAGTGAAGAGGCCATTCGCCTCGGGCTGGCGCAGACGCAGCTGCTCGGCAGGCAGCAGTATCTGCCGGGCGCGGATGCGCTGATAGACGGCGCCCACAATGTGGACTCCCTGCGCTTTTTGCATGATACGCTGCGCACTGCCTATCAAAAGCGCCGCAAGGTGCTGATTGCCGCAGCTATGAAGGATAAGGACGTCTCCTACTTTGGGGAGATGGCGGCGGAGCAGTTTGAGCGGGTCTATGCATCGCAGATGGATTATGAGCGCTGCATGAGCGCAGAACAGATGGCACAGCAGTTTTTGCCGGGCACGCCGGTGGAGCTTTGTGCCAATACAGCCGAAGCGTATGCAAAGGCGGCGGCCTATGCGCAGAAGCGGGGCGCCATGATCGTCTTTGCAGGCTCCATTTATCTGGCGGGAGAGGCGCTGGATCTGTTGTTGCCGGAGCAGGCATAGGCGAAAATAAGAGAAAATAAGCGGCGCAGAGGGGCAAACCCGGCGCTGCTTTGCTTTTCCCCCGAAAAGCGGCGGGGGGCGGATCGAGTGTGCGGAGCCTGCCTTACGGGCCGGGCGCCGGAATTTTGAAGAAGAAATGGAAGATGCGAAAGCCATCGATTGGAATTACACCACTGTTTGACGTGGAGCGGAATCATGGTTGGATGCTGCCCGGCTATATGCAGGGCATTGAGGAGGCAGGCGGCGCCCCCGTGATGCTTCCGCTCTGCACAGATCGGGCGTCAATGGAACGGCTGGCGGAAGGGTTGGATGGCCTGCTGCTGAGCGATCGGCATTGCCAACGGCCTGTTGATTCTCTTCCGTTACCGCGAACAGTGGATTGCCTGGTATATCAGCACCATTCTGGAGACGATTCTCAATAGCATGGCCGGGCAGTGGATTCTACTCGTCTTAAAAGCGGGATATCTCACCAACACCACGTATGGCTATATCCAATGGACGAACTACATCAAAAAGCGGGAAGGCCATGGGCGGGTGCCGCAACAAGCAGAGGAATAAGGAAAATTTCAGGGTGATTTGATTTTCCGATGTTAAAATAATCGTAATGGTCGGAGAATGGCCAGTAACAAGGGTTTTAGCGAGCTTGGCTTGCACAAAGAAAAGGCGCGTCAGGGAATGTTTCTCTGATGCGCTTTTTAGGTGAAAAAGGGTGCGGGTAGCCCGGAGGCTTTCGCGCGGCCGCGGAAAGAAGTTCTAAAAGCGCCCCGGGCAGGCCGGAAACAGCGCGGCGGAGCCGGGAGGAGGCACCAAGCCACTGGAGCCGAGGCAGACGGCGGAACGCGTTTTTTTATCGGGAACGTGCGGAAAAGTTTGAGTATTTGCCGCAAAAATGATACACTAAAGAAAGTGATTTTTTGGAGCATTGGGGGATCTATGGTTAAGACAGGGTTTGACAACGAAAAATATCTGAGTATGCAGTCTGCCCATATCCGCGAGCGGATTACGCAGTTTGATAATAAGCTATATCTGGAATTCGGCGGGAAGCTGTTTGACGATTATCATGCGGCGCGGGTACTGCCCGGCTTTGCGGCAGACAGCAAGCTGCAGATGCTGGCACAGCTGGCCGGCGAGGCGGAGATCGTCATTGCAGTTAATGCCGATGACGTGGAAAAAAACAAGATGCGTGCCGACCTGGGCATCACCTACGACAATGAGGTGATCCGCCTGATCGGGGAATTCCGCAACCGCGGGCTGTACGTGGGCAGTGTGGTGCTGACCCGCTATGCGGCGCAGCGCAGCGCGGTGCTCTTCGAGGCGCGGCTGAAAAAGCTGGACGTCGCCGTATATCATCATTATTCCATCCCCGGGTATCCGGCGGATGTGCCGCTGATCGTCAGCGAAGAGGGATACGGCAAAAACGACTATATCGAGACTTCCCGCCAATTGGTGGTGGTGACGGCACCCGGTCCGGGCAGCGGCAAGATGGCAGTCTGCCTTTCCCAGCTATACCATGAGCTCAAGCGGGGCGTGCGCGCAGGGTATGCCAAGTTTGAGACGTTCCCCATCTGGAATCTGCCGCTGGACCATCCGGTCAACCTGGCCTACGAGGCGGCGACGGCGGATCTCAACGACGTCAATATGATCGACCCCTATCACCTCAAGGCCTACGGGCAGACGACGGTCAACTACAATCGCGATGTGGAAATTTTCCCGGTGCTCAATGCCATGTTTATGCGCATTTACGGCAGCAGCCCGTATGCTTCGCCCACGGATATGGGCGTCAACATGGCGGGCAACTGCATTTTTGACGATCAGGCCTGCCGCGAGGCTTCCCATCAGGAGATCATCCGCCGCTATTATCAGGCAGTGGCGGGAGTGGCCGAAGGCAAGCGGGAGCCGAGCGAAGTGCAGAAAATCCGCCTGCTCATGAGCCAGGAAGGGCTGAGCCCTGAGGACCGCAGCGTCGTGCGCCCGGCTCTGGCGCGGGCACAGCAGACCCACGGCCCGGCAGTGGCCATAGAACTGGCTGACGGCCGCATCATCACAGGCAAGACGACCGATCTGCTGGGCGCCAGCTCGGCAGCGCTTTTGAATGCCATCAAGGTATTGGCCGGCATCCCCCACGGGCACAAGATTCTCGCGCCCTCGGCCATTGCCCCCATTCAGGAGCTGAAAACGCGTTTTCTGGGCAGCCGCAACCCGCGCCTGCATACCGACGAAGTGCTGATCGCCCTTTCGGCGACGGCGGCGGGCAATGCCACGGCCGAACAGGCGCTGCACCAGCTGCCCTATCTGCGGGGCTGTCAGGTGCATTCCAGCGTCATGCTTTCTTCGGCTGACAAGAACACTTTCCAGAAGTTGGGCTGCGATCTGACCTGTGAAGCAGTGCGGGAATAACCTACTTTCTTTTGCCTACTTTCTTTTGAAAAAGAAAGTAGGCAAAGAAAACTTCATAAAACTTATTTCCTTTGGAAAAGAAGTAAGCAAAGAAAACTTCACGACTTACTTTTTTTGAAAAAGGAGTAAGCAAAGAAAACTTCACGACTTACTTCTTTTGAAAAAGAAGTAAGCAAGAAAACTTCATGAAACTTATTTCCTTTGAAAAAGGAAGCAGGAAAAACGGCAGCAGAGAAGCGGAGCGCGGCGTGCGCCCCGCTTTTTTGCAGGAAAGGCAGAAGCAAGCGGCAAAAAGGCTTGACTTACAGTTACTCGAAGGTGATACGATAAAATAAAAGCGAAATGAGGAGGGAATTTGAATGAAAGTGATGTTAGTAAACGGAAGTTCGCGGCCGAACGGCTGCACTTCGGTGGCGCTGGCCGAGGTGGCACGGGCGCTGGAAGCGGAAGGCATACAGACCGAGACGCTGTGGATCGGCAACAAGCCCATGAGCGACTGCATTGCCTGCGGCAAATGCCGTCAGACGGGCAAATGCGTCTTTGATGATGCGGCGGCGGAATTCGGCGTGCGTGCGGCGGAGTTTGACGGCTTTGTCTTTGGCTGCCCCGTCTATTATGCGCATCCCAGTGCCCGGCTGCTGGCCTTTATGGACCGGGCTTTTTATTCCTGCGGGCGCAACTTCCAATTTAAACCGGCGGCGGCCGTGCTGAGCGCGCGGCGCAACGGACAGGTGGCTTCCATGGATGTCATCAACAAGCATTTTTCCATCAGCTCCATGCCCATCGTTTCTTCCACCTACTGGAACCACGTCTTTGGAGCCAAGCCGGAGGAAGTGGCCGAGGATGCGGAAGGGCTGATGACCATGACCAACCTGGGCAAGAACATGGCATGGCTGTTGAAGTGCATCGAACTGGGCAAAGAGAACGGCATCGATCACCCGCAGAACGAGAAAATTTCTACCAATTTTACCCGATAAAGAGAGGAGAGGCAGACTGTGATTTATAGCGATTTTCAGGGAAAGCAGCTTTCCATGCTGGGCTTTGGCACCATGCGGCTGCCCACCGACAGCGAAGGGCGCATTGACGAGGCGAAGACGGCGGAGATGACCCGCTATGCCATCGAGCGCGGCGTCAACTATTTCGATACGGCCTATCCCTATCACGGCGGCGAATCCGAGCGTGTCGTGGGGCGGATTCTGGCGGAATATCCGCGGGAGAGCTTCTTTCTGGCCACCAAGTATCCGGGGCATCAGATCAGCAGCAGCTACGACCCGGCAGGCGTCTTTGAAGAACAGCTGCAAAAGTGCGGCGTGGAGTATTTTGATTTCTACCTGCTGCACAACGTCTGCGAAAGTTCCATCGGCGTCTATCGCGATCCCAAGTGGGGCATCATCGACTATTTCCTCGAGCAGAAGCGCCGCGGGCGCATCCGGCATCTGGGATTTTCCAGCCACGGCGCAGTGGAAAACCTGCGGGAATTTTTAGCGGAATACGGCGCACAGATGGAGTTCTGCCAGATACAGCTCAATTATATGGACTGGACGCTGCAGGATGCCAAAGAAAAGTGCCGCCTGCTCAACGAGTATCACATTCCCATCTGGGTGATGGAGCCGGTACGCGGCGGCAAGCTGGCGGCGCTGAGCGAAGCGGATATGAAAAAGCTACAGGCGCTGCAGCCGGACTACAGCGCGGCGGAGTGGGCCTTCCGCTGGCTGCAGGGCGTGGAAGGGGTGCGCGTTGTGCTGAGCGGGATGTCTGACCTGGAGCAAATGCGCCAGAATGTGCAGACCTTTGCCCAAAAGAAGCCGCTGACGGCCGAACAAAACGCGCTGCTGCTGGAAGTGGCGGAGGGCATGAAAAACAGCGTCCCCTGCACAGCCTGTCGCTATTGCTGCGACGGCTGCCCCATGGGGCTGGATATCCCCATGCTGCTGGCCACCCTCAACGAGGTGCGCTTCGGGGCGGCGGCCAACTCGGGCATGCGCATCGAGGCACTGCCTGAAGATAAGCGGCCTTCTGCCTGCATCGGGTGCGGCGCCTGTGCGCAGATTTGCCCGCAGCAGATCGACATCCCTGCGGCTATCGCCGAACTGGACGGAGTGCTGGCCAAAATGCCCAGCTGGGCGGAAATCTGCCGCCAGCGGGAGGAAGCGGCCAAACGCAGCCGCGCACAGGCCAAAGGCTGAACGGCCAAAAAAGCGCAAAGCAAAACGGAGCGATTTTCGCTCCGGTTTTTCTTTTGGACGATCGTTTTGCGGCGGGAAAGCCGAGCTTAGCGGTACTTTTTTTCCAGCTTGGGGATGTCGGCGCGGTCGATCCACGCTTCGGAATAGCCGCAGCCGCAGCAGACATACCGATGCACCAGCACCGCCGAAAAGACGGTGCGCCCAGCGAGAATGTGACTGCCGGTGCCATAGGCGTTGGCGCTGCCCGGGATGCGCAGCACATCGGTGCATCCGCATTTGGGGCAAACGTTTGTGTTTTTCATAGAGGATCCTCTTTCCTTTTTGCGGAAGGATGTGCCCGGCCGCAGCGGGCAGCCACACGCCGCATTG
Organism: uncultured Clostridia bacterium; assembly: GCA_945927325.1. Classification (GTDB taxonomy): domain Bacteria; phylum Bacillota; class Clostridia; order Christensenellales; family Christensenellaceae; genus QANA01. The sequence continues at coordinate 14,592 of CAMEMG010000031.1, forward strand.
CCGACAGCAGCAGCGCACCCCGCCCTCACAGGTGATAGGAACGAACAGTACCACACTGCATTGCCAAAGGTGGCAGCGCGCCCTGCCCTCACAGGTGATAGGAACGAACAGTACCACACTGCATTGCCAAAGGTGGCAG
>CAMEMG010000032.1:0-14562 GCA_945927325.1 uncultured Clostridia bacterium
TCGTCTATGAACTCCTGAAGGACAAGCTGAATATCGCCAAGCTGACTTTCACCAGTGGTGTGAATGCTGCGTCTCAGGAATACAAGCCGGAAGGTACTTTGGATCGCTGTCCCCTTTGCGGCATTGCGCTGAACGAAAAAGGCGTATGCCCGAAGTGCGGGTACAAGAAGCAATAACTTCTATACAAAAAATAGAACACCCGAAGAGTCCACGGATTCTTCGGGTGTTCCGCTTGTATGCAGCAAGCTACTTTGGGGAAACACATGCCATACTGTTTTATGAGCACCGCCCTATAGCCGCTTGTAGTTTCTATCATTCCCGGCGGCGTGGATAAGGTTCCTGCCGGTCTGTCAATCCCAACAAATAATCTGCCGAGGTTCCGTAGTATTCTGTCAGGCGGATCAATGCTTCCAACGGTAAACTTCTCTTTCCGTTTTCATATTGAGAATAGGTATTTTGCCGGATATGCAAATAAGCAGCCACCTGACTCTGCGTTAAATCCCGATCTTCTCGAATATCTTTTAATCTCAGCATGACCCCTCCTTTTTTATGATTATATAAAATCACAGTTTGTGATATTGACTTTTATCTCATATTGTGATATTTTAATTTTGGCAGGATGATTGGATTGGTCTTTTTATCACCCTGTTACCGTTATTTTTTCCAAGGAGGATCTATCTATGCATTCTAATCTTACTGTCCGGCGGCGTTTGTTGGCCGTCTTATTATCTCTGATGCTGCTCACACTTTGCAGTTGCGGAAAAAAGGAATCAGCTTCTGTTTCCAAAGACCCTGCTTCTGCATCAGTTCCCGTTTCCGATTGGGAGAAATTTGTAAACGATTATGAGAAATGGGCTGATTCCTATATCGAACTTGCCGAAAAAGTTTCCAAAAATCCTTCCGACACTTCTTTGCTTTCTGAATATACCGATATGGCTGCCGAAGCCTTAGATTGGGCAAAAGAAGTTGCGTCGCTGGAAGATACGCTTTCTGCTCAGGATGCTGCGGCATTTGCTAAGGAAATCGCACGCATTACCGCCAAATTTGCCAAAGCCGGCCTCTGATCCGTTTCAGCAAAAAGGCACCACTTTGATTGGTGCCTTTTTATATGCACATTTTTCCGGTCAAACCGCCCTGCGCGCACCTTGCTGCCGTACGGGTGCTTTTTTTGCTGCTGTTGCCGCAGGAACAATGTCAGCCCGCGCCGCAGGTTGCATTCCAATGGTTTTGCTGTTAGTATAGGAGCATATCTTTTTGATAAATTTCCTCTTTGGCAGAATGATATGAAAACCTGTACCTCCTATCGTGACCATAATATTGCTTTGCTTGAAGCCTTTGGGCGCCTGGATAAGCTGTGCGGAGAATGCTTTGCTCAGCCCTACGGCGTTACGCTCTATATTTCAGAAATGGAATCTCTGAAAAACACTGCCGCCCCGGCAATCTCTGATTTCGACAGCGATTTGCAACGGCTGAAAACCGTTCGCCATAAACGCAATCGCCTCGCCCATGGGGAAATTCCCTTCGATTTATTTTGTGCAGAAGCGGCAGATGTGCAATTCTGCGATCGGCTGTATCAGTCCATCCTACAGCAACGCGACCCCCTCTCCCTCTATGAGCGCTCTGCCGCGCAATCCGCTTCCCTTTCGGATACAAAAGGATCAAAAAGCTCCGCTAAAAAGAAAGCGGCATCGCAGATGTGCAATGCTGTGCTCGCCTGCATCCGTCCATCCTGCAGCAAGGCGACCCTTTCCCCCTCTAATAAACGTTCTGCCGCGCAATCCGCTTCTCCCAGGCGCAAAAGCACTGAAAACCCTCGCCAAAAAGGAAACGGTATCGTTGTCTTTTTCCGCATCTTCCTGGTTTCTGCTGCGTTGCTTCTGCTGCTGTCCTTGCTTTTCCGCTGTCGCCCTTTGTAATGTTGTTTCTTTGACTTTGCCACAGCAAACAAGCACAAAAAAAGCGCCCTATGCGAATAGGCGCTTGTAGTTTCTATCATTCCCGGCGGCGTGGATAAGGTTCCTGGCCGGCCTCTGATCCGTTTCAGCAAAAAGGCACCACTTTGATTGGTGCCTTTTTATATGCACAGTTTTTCCGGTCAAACCGCCCCGCGCGCACACGGCTGTACAAAAAAGAGAAATGCCTGTTGTTCCTCAGAGCATTTCTCTTTTTTTGTTCCACGGCCGCGGGTGAGCCGCATCCGCCCGCCGCCCGTGCACCCTCAGCGGATGACTGCCGAATGGCTGTAAATATAGAAAAGTTCCTGGCTTGGCTGGTAGCCCTTTTCCTTCGGCTCAAATTCCTCGTCAAATGCCGCTGCCGCCGCTTCATCGATTTCGCAGGCCGAACTCTCTTCAAAGACCCAGTGCCTGCCATCCAGCGCGCCCGGCTTCAGCTCCTTGACCAACAGGGAGACGGGGAAAAAGCCTCCCTCCAGCGAAACGTTATAGTGCTTCCCGTTTTTAAAGCCGCGGCTGACGTAATTTTCCGGGTTTCCGAAAATCACAATCGTATCATAGCCCAGCTCTTCCGCCTTTGCAAAGGAATGGAGGATCAGCTTCTTGCCAAGCCCCAGGCGCTGATATGCGGGCAGCACGCTGAGCGGCCCAAAGGTCAGGATTTCTTTGGTATTTCCCGCATCGTCCTTCAGCCGCGCCTTGGTATACATGATGTTGGCCACCACTTCGCCGCCTGTTTCCAGCACAAAATCCAGTTCGGGCACAAAATCGCTGTGTTCCCGCATGGTGTGCACCAGATAATGCTCATTGCAGCCCGGAACGTTGACGTTCCAAAAAGCTTCGCGCGTCAGGATTTCCACTGCTTCATAATCCTCAAAGCGCTCATTTCTGATCGTAAAATCCATCTTTCCGATTCCTCGTTTCCGCCGCCACCCGGCCGGCCTTATCTCTACCCTGATTATACAATATTCCGGCTCCTTCTGCACGCTTTTTCGCTTCGATGCGCAAAAGAATGCCCTCCGGCGCAAAAAAATCCCCGCCGCAGCGCGGCAGGGATTTCCCGTTGCAATTGATATTCCGCAAATACGCGTTCTGTTAGAAGATGCGGCACCCCTTGATGAAGTGATTCTTCCAATAGGAAACGCTGTAAATATTGGTAATGCGGACTTTGCCTTCCGAAGAAGACGCGTCGATCATCTGATTGTTTCCGATGTAAATGCCCACATGCCCTTCATAGCTGATAACGTCACCCTTTTCCAAATCGCCCATGGAGGTGACAATGGGATATTTGGTCGTCGCCTTCCAGCCGGCCGAAGTCATGTACGACTGCTTGACGCCCACCTGATTGAGGCACCAGTAGACGAAGCCCGAGCAGTCAAACGTATCCGGGCCCTTTGCACCCAACACGTATTTGCAGCCCAGCTTGCTCTTGGCCACGGCGATAAACTGCTCCACCTTAGAGGAATCGGCGCTGTCCGTCGCCTCATTGCCTGCCGGCGGTTTGGTGCTGCCGCCTGTGGAGCCACCCGTGGAGCCACCCGTCGAACCGCCTGTGGAGCCGCCCGTCGAGCCGCCTGTGGAGCCGCCTGTCGAGCCGCCTGTGGAGCCGCCCGTCGAGCCGCCTGTCGAGCCGCCGCCCGAAGGCGCCGTATATTTCTTGGCACTGTCTGAGAACAGCACTTCCATCGTCTTAGCGCCCACCTTGCCATCTGCCGTCAGGCCGTTCTGGCTCTGGAAACGTTTGACCGCCGTTTCGGTATGTTCTCCGAAATACCCGGTCACCCCGCTCATATATTTGAGTTCGACCAGCCGCTCCTGTATCTTTCTCACGGTATCGCCGCTGTCGCCCAGGCTGTAGGCACTGGGTTGTGCCTCTGCCGACATCAGGACTTCTGCCGTCATGCTGCCGATGGCGCCGTCCGCAATCAGGCCGTTCTTGTTCTGGAATGCCTTGACCGCTTCCTGCAGGCCGCTGCCGAAGAAGCCGTCCATCGCCCCGTTATAATAACCCAGTTCTTTCAGCTTCTGCTGATACGTTTTCAAAATTTCCGCCTGATCGCCGTAGGAAAGCGCTTTGCCCTTGGCCTCTTCGGAATAGAGCATTTCTCTGGTCTCGGAGCCGATGGTGCCGTCCGCCGAAAGCCCATTGGCCTTCTGGAATGCTTTTACCGCTTTTTGGGTATAGATGCCGTATTCGCCTGTCACATCCTCCAAAAAGCCCAGTTCCACCAGGCGGCTCTGCAATTCGCTTACGTCCGTACCTTCATCGCCCAGAGAAACGCTGTACTTTGCCGCCTGGTCGGACATCAGCAGCTCATATTCGTATTGGGTCAAAATGCCATCCATTTCGAACCCGTTTTTGCGTTCAAACAATTTCACTGCCTGGGCAGTCGTCTCTCCATAGGTGGCGGAAGGTTCATCTGCCTCCATATAGCCCAGCTCCATCAGCCGCCCGTGAATGCCGGTGATGATCTCGGCATCTTCTGCGCCAATGGTATAGCAGCTCTGCTGCTGTTCTGCCGGGCGGTAGCTGAAAGCCGCCAGCGCCTGCTTCACATCTGCCGGCTGCCAGCCGCTGCCGGGCGCAGGGCTTGCCACCTGCTGCAGTTCGCTCTGTTCTGCCTGCGCCGCCTGCGCAGAGGATTCTTCCTTCATGGAAACAGCCACCACTGCCAGTGCCACCACCGCAACTGCCAGCAGCAGGGCCACACTCCCGGTAAGGCGCATCCAAAGGGGCTTGTCCTTTCCGAACAAACCGTTCCATGCTCTTTTATGTAATGCTTCCTGCCCTGCAGCCGCCGGGCGGCCATGGGAAGCAGTTTTTTCCCGGATTCCCCAGGAATGCTTTCTCGTGCCTTCCATAGAAAAAAACCTTTCTTATCGTATAGATAAATCAATTCTACTACCTTTTTTGAAAAAAGTATATATTTTCCGGGAAATATTCATTATTTTGTCATTTATTGCCAGCCCTTTTCCTCTAAAAAGTCCCCGCCGGGCGAGGGCTTTCCCGCTTCGGATTATCCTTATGCTTCGGGTAAATCCTGCGGCAATATGCGGTAGTTGTAAGTCTCGCCATAAAGGTTGGTCAAATCATAGTTCTCATTAAAAATGATATTTTCCACCACCAGCTGCGTATCATCCACGATATCATACTCGATTTTCAACAGACCATCCTTTAAATAATGTACCGACGAAATCGGATCATTATTTTTACGATGATGTTCTGCCGCATAAGTATTCCATGTGAAATGATCAAAAAACATTTTCTCATAAATCTCAATCACCGGGTCGATTTCCCGCAGCTTTTCCACGCCGTCTCCTACCCGGACCCTGGCAAACTCTTCATAGCTCAGCATTTTTTGAATCACGATCGGACAGCCAATGGGCGTATTCAATCCATCCCAATCGGGATCCCCATTCTCCTCTGAAAAGAATAGATACAAATAGAAGCCGCTATCGCTCTGGTAAATAAAATACATACTGTTCTCATCCCGTTGGCGAATCGCTTCTGTAGGAAAAGAATTCAAAATGCTATTGGTATAAGGGCGCGTGTTGACCGATCCCCGATACATTGCGGAATCCCTTCCGATATAAAAGGCACCGTTGGTATTGTACATCAGCTCCTCCGCTTCATAGAGCGGAATATCCAGTTCCTCCACTTCGTCGTTTTGTGCCGCCATTTCTTTCAGTTTCGGAATATATGCGCCGTATTCCCTCGACCCGCCAAAGAACACGGTTCCCTTCGTATTGCGTTTCAAGGGAATTTTGCTTTCCTCCGCCGAAGGCTTTTCTTTATCAAGGGCCGCCTTTCCCAGCCATATCCCGACCTCCGCGATCAAAACAATCACAACGCAAACTACACACCATTTCATCCACTTTTTCATGGTCTTCTCCTTTCCCACGCCGCTTTCCTTTTTCCCTGCCCTTCTCTTTTTCCACAAAAAAAACAGTTTTCCCATTTGCTCCGCACGAAACCTGCCCTGCATTTTCCCTCTCCGGGAGGCAGCGCTCGCTTGCGTTCAAATTGAAAAACTGTTTCTTAATTTTTATTTTAGCTTTTGCCGGGAATTTGTCAAGCATTCCGTATGAAAAAGCCCCCGCCGGGCGAGGGCTTTTGGGATGTAGGTTGATTATGCCTTCTGTGCATCCAGCTCTGCCAGCTCGTCCAGCCAGATGCGCGCGCAGGCATCGCTGGGCATGCGCCAATCGCCGCGGGGCGAAAGCGTTACCGAGCCCACCTTGGGGCCATCGGGCAGGCAGGAGCGCTTGAACTGCTGGGAGAAGAAGCGCCAATAGAAGGTGCGCAGCCATTTGCGGATGGTTTCCTCCGAAAACACCCCTGCAAAGGCGTATTTTGCCAGATGATAGACCTTTTTGGGCGAGAATCCGCAGCGCATCATCTGATAGAGGAAGAAATCGTGCAGCTCATAGGGGCCCACCAGGTCTTCCGTCTTTTGTGCAATCTCGTTATCCTGCGCAGGCAGCAGCTCGGGGCTGACCGGCGTATCCAGAATATCCATCAGCACGCGGTACAGCTCCGCATCCCCCGAATCCTTTGCGACAAATTCCACCATATAGCGCACCAGCGTCTTGGGAATGCTGCCGTTGACGCCGTACATGGACATATGGTCTCCGTTATAGGTCGCCCAGCCCAGCGCCAGCTCGGAAAGGTCGCCCGTGCCGATGACAATGCCGCCCGTCTGGTTGGCCAAATCCATCAGCACCTGCGTGCGTTCGCGGGCCTGGGCATTTTCATAGGCCGCATCGTAAACGTCTGTCGGGTGCTCCAGGTCACGCAGATGCAGCAGCACGCTCTCGCTCAGCTCCACCGTTTTGAAGGAAACGCCCAGCCGCTCGCAGAGGATTTCCGCATTGGTCTTGGTGCGGCTCGTGGTGCCAAAGCAGGGCATGGTCACTGCCAGAATATCTTTGCGGGAACGCTGCAGCGCATCCATCGTGCGCACGGTCACCAACAGCGCCAGGCAGGAATCCAGCCCGCCCGAAATGCCGATGACCGCCGTTTTGGCGCCGATGTGGGAAAGGCGCTTTTTCAAGCCGTTGACCTGCATGGCAAAAATGCCCTCGCAGCGCTTCTTGCGATCCTCCCCGTCTTCGGGGACAAAGGGGCGCATAGCCACGCTGCGCGTCAGCGCCGTCTCCTGCAGCTCCATGTCAAAGGCAATGTGCAGGTATCCATCCGCCTGCCCGGCCGGGTAGGTGTTCATGCGCCGCCGCTCCGCTTCCAGCCGCTGTACATCGATTTCGGAATAAATCACCCCGTTTTGGAAGAGCGTGCTCTCTGCCAGAATGGTACCGTTTTCGCCGATCAGGTTGTGCCCGGCAAAGACCATGTCCGTCGTCGATTCGCCGTCTCCCGCATCGGCATACAGGTATGCACAGACGCTCCTGGCCGATTGCGACTGCACCAGCATCCGTCGGTACTCGCTCTTGCCGATGGTCTCATCGCTGGCCGAAAGGTTGGCCACCACCGTCGCGCCTGCCGCCGCATGGGCGCCGGAGGGCGGATTTGCCACCCATAAGTCCTCGCAGATTTCCGCCGCCACCCTCAGCTCCGGCAGCTGGCGGCAGCAGAAAATCAGCCTGCTGCCAAAGGGAACCTGCTTTCCGCCGAAAGTCACCTCGCCATTTTGCGCAGGCGCCGGCGTAAAGTGGCGCAGTTCATAGAATTCTCCGTAGTTGGGGATATTTTCTTTGGGCACAAAGCCCAGGATCTGCCCACGATACAACACTGCCGCGCAGTTGTAAAGGGCACTGCCCTGCCGCAGCGGAAACCCCACCAGGCAGAGCAATTCCATCTCCTGCGTCTGCTCCGCCAGCTTCAGCAGCGCCTGCTCGGCCGCATTCAGCAGTGCCTGCTGCAAAAAGAGGTCGCCGCAGGTATAGCCGGTCAGGCACAGTTCGGGGAATACCAGCACCTTCGCGCCCTGCCTGGCCGCTTCTTCCATACAATGCAGAATCTGCTCCCCATTGAAAGTGCAGTCTGCCACTTTTATTTGGGGCGTTGCCGCCGCCACTTTCACAAAACCGTAGTTCAATGTACTCGCTCCTTTGTGCTTCAAAACGTCTTGTCCGTTTCCTATTATATGCCAAATACGGCCGCATTACAATCTTTTGGCGCGCATTTTGCCCGGCGCACGGTTGTGGTATACGAAACACAGCAATCGATTCAGGGGGGGGTTCCCATGTTCCGAGCAACGAGAAGGTCTGCCCGGGCACTGTCCCTGCAGGAGTGTATTGAAACCCCGCGGCGCCCCGGCTGTACATGGGGCGGGTGGCTATCCCTATGCGTTTTCCATCAATCCGCTGCATCCCGGCGGCAAGCTGTATTTCCACTGTGCCAAAGTAGGGCATAAGCCGGATGCCATTGCCGCCGATGCCAAAGTTTCCTTGTGCATCATAGGCCGGGGCTCCCACAGAGCGGGGGAATCGCCGCTGAACATCCAAAGCATCATCGGCTTCGGCCGCATCCGCAAAATTGAATCGGAGCGGACCTGCCTGTCATCCGCGCACTCGGCTTCCGGCACTATCCCACGCCCGAAAGTGTGGAAGCGCAAATCCACACCTCCTTTCCCCATGCGCAGATCCTCGCGCTTTCCATCGTTTCCATGAGCGGCAAGCTGATCCATGCATCCTGAGTTTCTGCCGCAAAAAAGCCGCAGGCATTTGCCTGCGGCTTTCCGCTTTTTTTGTGTGTTGTATTTCGTTTTTACGGCTTAGTACATGCCGCCCATGCCGGGAGCACCTGCTGCCGGTGCCGGTTCCTCTTTTGCGGGGATATCCGTTACCAGGCTTTCGGTGGTCAGCAGCATTGCTGCTACGGAAGCTGCATTCTGCAGTGCGGAACGGGTTACCTTGGTCGGGTCGAGGATACCTGCCTCGATCATATCCACATATACCTCTCTCTTGGCGTCATAGCCGTAAGAAACAGAGGGGTTCTTGCGGATATTTTCTACTACAATGCTGCCTTCCACGCCGGCGTTGGCCGCGATCTGACGAATCGGCTCTTCCAGAGCGCGCAGTACGATCTTGACGCCAGTCTTTTCATCGGCGTCCTCAATCGTATCCAGCAATGCCTTGACTTTGCCTTCTGCCTTGAGCATGGCAGTGCCGCCGCCGGGCACAATACCCTCTTCCACAGCTGCTCTGGTAGCAGCCAGTGCGTCCTCAATGCGCAGCTTCATTTCCTTCATTTCCGTCTCGGTAGCAGCGCCGACCTGGATGACTGCTACGCCGCCGGAGAGCTTCGCCAGACGCTCCTGCAGTTTTTCCTTATCGTAATCCGAAGTGGTCTCCTCAATCTGTGCCTTGATGGAGCTGACTCTTGCCTTGATTGCTTCGGGATCGCCCTTGCCTTCTACGATGATGGTATTTTCCTTATCGACCTTCACCTGGCGCGCTCTGCCCAGCATATCCACAGTTGCCGACTTCAGCTCGAGGCCGACTTCTTCGGAAATGACGGTACCGCCGGTCAGGATAGCGATATCTTCCAGCATGGCCTTTCTTCTGTCGCCAAAGCCGGGTGCCTTGACGGCTACGCAGTTGAATACGCCGCGCAGCTTGTTGACGACCAGCGTTGCCAGTGCTTCGCCTTCAATATCTTCTGCGATGATGAGCAGCTTCTTGCCCATCTGTACGATCTGCTCCAGCACGGGCAGGATTTCCTGAATGTTGGAGATCTTCTTGTCGGTGATGAGGATCATCGGATCGTCCAGAACGGCTTCCATCTTGTCGGTATCCGTTGCCATGTAAGCGGAAGCATAGCCGCGGTCAAACTGCATGCCTTCCACAACGACCAGCTCGGTCTTCATGGTCTTGGATTCTTCTACGGTGATGACGCCTTCATTACCCACTTTTTCCATCGCCTGAGCGATCAGGTGGCCGATTTCATCATTGCTGGCGGAAATTGCCGCAACCTGTGCAATCGCAGCGCTGCCTTCGATGGGTTTAGACATCTCTTTCAGCCCTTCTACCGCCGCTTCCGTTGCCTTGTTGATGCCGTTGCGGATTACCATGGGGTTAGCGCCTGCGGCTACGTTCTTAAGGCCTTCGCGGATAATCGCCTGAGCCATCAGGGTAGCGGTGGTCGTGCCGTCGCCGGCCACGTCGTTGGTCTTGGTAGCAACTTCCTTCACCAGCTGTGCACCCATATTTTCAAAAGGATCTTCCAGCTCGATTTCCTTAGCGATGGTCACGCCGTCGTTGGTGATGAGCGGGGAGCCGAATTTCTTATCCAGCACCACGTTTCTGCCTTTCGGCCCCAACGTGATCTTAACTGTATCCGCAATCTGATTTACGCCGCTTTCCAGGGCGCGTCTTGCATCTTCACCGAATTTTAACTGTTTTGCCATAAGATTCTATCCTCCGTTTTCAATTCTTATTCATGAGCCCGCATTATTCCACGATTGCCAGAATGTCTGCCTGGCGCACGATGATAACTTCCTCGCCGTCCAGCTTTACTTTGGTGCCGGCATATTCGGAATAAATAACTTTATCCCCTTCTTTTACCAGCATATTGATTTCCTTGCCGTCCACCAATCCACCGGGGCCGACTGCCACCACTTCTGCCATCTGGGGCTTTTCCTTGGCGCTGCCCGGCAGCACGATGCCGCTCTTGGTCGTCTCTACTGCTTCGACGGATTTAATAACTACTCTGTCTGCTAAAGGTCTCAATTTCATAAGATATTCTCCTTTAAAAATAATAATTCATTTGATTCTGTACTGGATTCATGTATTAGCACTCTTCTTATCTGAGTGCTAACAATTCTTATTATAGGGATGTACGAAAATTATACAAGAGTTATCATCCCACGATTTCTACCGTTTTTATCGGAAGACCTCGCATTTCCTCCCGTTTTCTTCCATTTACTCCACTTTTTGTTATTTCATGATTTCTTCACAATTTGCCGCCTTCATTCCTGTTCCAGGGCTATTTGCTCCTCTTCCATGGCGTGGCGTATGATTTCCGCAGAAAAACCGCGGCGGGCAAGGGCGCCATACAGGCGCTGCCTGGCCTTTTGCGGCTCCAGCTGCCGGCAGGCGGGAAGTTTTTTGCGCAGACAGGCGCGCGCCGCTTCCAGCTGCGTCTGTTCGGGCAGTTCCAGCACCTCGTCGATCAGGCTGCCTGCCACGCCATTCTGCAGCAGCTTCTGGCGGATAGCCTGCTCGCCCAGCTTAGCCGAATAACTGCGCACAAATTCGCGGATATAGGCGGCATCGTCGATATAGCCATAGCGACGCATCGTTTCCAACGCACAATCAATGCTCTGCGCATCCACCCCTTTTTGCTGCAGCCGCTTGCGCACCTGGCTGCTGCTGCGCGGCGCATAGGCCACATACTGCATGGCCTGTTCCTTTGCATATTTTACCGTATCGTCCTGCTTAGCCTGCTCCAAACGTTCGCTTTCTATGCAGCCGTTTTCCCGGATGCCGAATTTCAGGATAGTCTCATAAGAAAGCGAGGTGAGGAATCCATCCTCCGTAAACAGGTTAAACCGCCCCTTTTTGCGCTTCTGGGGTTGCAGCCGGGTGATTTGCAAGTTCATTTGGTCGCCCCCGCCTGCGTCGACGCCAGGTAGACGTTGGTGGTGTGCTCGGCATCGGCAATTCCGCCGATATCCGAAGTGCTTTCATAGAAATAAATGCAGATGCTGCCCTCCAGCGAGCTGTATCCTGCCGACGCATCCCCGTTGGGATATCCAAAAACGGATGCTGCATATTTCCGCCCCGCGATTTCCACCACAGCCGGGCGCTTTTCCCAGGTGAAGGAACCGCCGAAGCATTTTTTGAAAACATTCAGCGCTTCTTCTCCCGCCGGCTGCACATCTGCATGGTGCTGTCCGCCGGTGCGGATCACTTCATAGGTATAGCCGGTATACAGGTCCTGTACCGTTGCCCGCGTACCCTCGGCAAAAACCGGATCGACTTCCTTCCAGCTGACCAGCTCTCCGTAAGCTTTGGCAGTGGCCAACAGCCGCGGCCCCGTCACCCGGCTGATTAGCGTACCTGCCGCCGCTCGCACGGCCGATTTGGCAAAAAGCGCCACATAGGTATCCGTATCCAAGCTGCCCGTCCGCTGCAGGCCGTTGCGCTTCTGGAAATCCTGCAGCGCCGTTTTGGTCATATCGCCAAAGTAGCCGGTCGCTCGAAAATGCAGATATCCCAAATCGATCAGCCGCTGCTGCAAAATTACCACGCCGCTGCCCTCCTGCCCTTTTTCAATGGGCAGGTCGCCGATGGTGTTGGCCTGTACCGCAGCCGGCACAGCCCACGTCAGCATCAGGCACAATGTTACAATACAAAAAAATCGTTTCATCTGTCTTTTCATACCGCCATTTTAGCATATGCCGGCCATGCGGGCAAGCGGCCGGCCGCACTTTCCCTTTTTTCCTTCCCGTGCTATACTGAAACGGAAAAAACAGTACGCAGGAGGTGTTTACCATGCGCAGCGAAAAGGAAATGCTGGAGCTGATCCTGGGCGTGGCCCGTGCAGACGAACGCATCCGCGCCGTCTGTCAAAACGGCTCGCGCACCAACCCCCATGCCCGGAAGGATCTGTTCTGCGATTATGACATCGTCTATATCGTGCGGGAGACGCGCCCGTTCTATACCGACCCCCATTGGATAGACCGTTTCGGCCAGCGCCTGTATTTGCAGCGCCCCGAGGAGATCGACCGCGGCCTCGGCCTGGATGTGGATTTCGACCGCAGCTATGGCTGGCTGATTCAGCTGGCCGACGGCAACCGGCTGGATCTGCACGTGCAGACTGCCGATGCAGCCGATCCCCAGCAGGATGGCCTCTGCCTGATCCTGCTGGATAAAGATAGCCTCTTTCCCTCGGCCCCGGCGCCGACGGACGCCGCCTATTGGATAAAGCAGCCCACCCAGGCACAATTTCGCGCCTGTTGCAGCGAGTTCTGGTGGTGCCTCAATAATATAGCCAAAGGCCTGTGGCGCCGGGAACTGCCCTATGCCCATGCCATGTTCTACCGCACCTGCCATCCGCAGCTGCTTAAGCTGCTGAGCTGGCGCGTCGGTTTCGAGCGGGGATTCACCCTGTCGGTCGGCAAATCCTGCAAATATTTGCAGGACTTTTTACCCGCACCGCTATGGGAGCGCCTCTGCCGGACTTATTTCCACAGCGACCTCGCACAGCTGTGGGAGAGTGTGGATGCCGCCTGCCTGCTGTTCCATGAAACGGCGCTGCACCTGCAGGCGCAGAGCGGGCTTGTTTACGATGCCGAAGAGGCAGAGGCCAGCCATGCCTTTTTCCGCCATGTGCGCACGCTCCCGCAGGATGCGCAGAGTATTTTCTGAACTGTCGCTTTTATATCAAGGGAGGATTTTCTATGCAGCCGACCTGTATTCATCTCTATTGCGGCTCCGGTAAGGGCAAAACGACCGCCGCCCTGGGGCAACTGCTGCGCACCCACGGCGCGGGCCTGCCCGCACAGCTTTTCTGTTTTCTCAAGGATGGCCGCAGCAGCGAGGTCGCTGCTCTGCGGCAGCTGGGCATCCCGGTCTGTTTTGCTCCGGGCAGCGGCAGGTTTTTCTGGCAGATGCAGCCGGCGGAAAAGCAGGTGTTTCTGCAGGCGCAGCGCACGCTCTTCGAGCAGGCGGCCGAAGCTGTGCGCAGCGGCGCCGCCTCTGTCATCGCGCTGGATGAGGTGCTGGATGCCTGTTCGTTGGGTGTCTGCACGCCCGATGAGCTGCGCGCGTTGCTCAACGCCCGCAGGTGCGAACTCATTCTCACCGGGCGGGAGGGCCGCTTTCTGCTGCCCGAGGCCGATTACTATACCGAGATGACCGCCGTCAAGCACCCCTACGACCGCGGTCTGCCCGCCCGCCGGGGCATCGAGTTTTAAAGCCCGCCTTTCCCCTTGCCGCAGCCGATCACTTTCCTGCCGCGGTGCACTTTTTGCATATCATCTTGGGAGGTATTTGTTTATGAAACGTAAATTAGGCATTGCCCGCTGCGGCCTGGCCTGCTGCCTGTGTTCTGCCAACGAAATCTGCCATGGCTGCAACTCCAGCAGCTGCCCCGGCTCCGATCACTGCGAAAACCGCAGGTGTTCTTTGGAAAAGGGCATTTCCCATTGCTACGTATGCGAGCAGCCCTGTCAAAAAGGCATGTCCGGCAAAATCAAGCCCCTTGCATTTACCCTGTTTATCAAAAGATACGGCGAGCAGACTCTGCTGGATTGTCTGGAAGCCAATGAAAAAAAGGGGATCGTCTATCACCGTCAGGGCATCCTGGGCGATTACGATGGCTTTGAAGACCCGGAAGCGCTCATTTCCTTTATTTTGACGGGCAATCGCTGACTGCCTTTGCCCGGCCTGTACAGCGCACCCTTTTGCGGGAACGTAAAAAAGCAGCCTGTTGGCTGCTTTTTTATTTCTCACTTTTCTCACTTGGAATCCTTGGAAATTTCTCCGTTTTCCACGGCCGAAATTGCGTCCTTGGAAATTTCAATCTGCGTTTTCTCCGAGCCGGTCTCGATGGTCAGCAGATCTTCCTTGATGCGTACTACCTTGCCGTAGATCCCGCCAATCGTCTTGACACGATCGCCCACCTTCAGCGCGTCCAGCA
>CAMEMG010000033.1:0-14521 GCA_945927325.1 uncultured Clostridia bacterium
CCAGCATCTGTTTGAACTTCTTATCTCTTCTTCTCTGCGGAATGATCATCACTGCCACACAGACGATCATCAGCAAAATGATCGGCAGATAGCTCGATACGCTTTGAATAAAACTTTCAGGCATTGTTGTTCCTCCATCTGTCTTTCATACATACTCTAACCAGATTATGATAATGCAAAATCCCTGCCGATGTCAATACATGAATAGCCCATTTGCCGCATCTTCTCCTCGCGGAAGGCGGGGTAATCTCCCTGCAGGATCGCTTCGCGCATCTGCTCCATCAGCGAAACGGAAAAACGGATGTTGTGAATGGTCAGCAGCGTCGCCCCCAAAATCTCCCCCACCGTCACCAGATGGCGGATATATGCCCGGCTGAAATTGCGGCAGGCATAGCAGTCGCATTCCGGGTCAATGGGCGAAAAATCGGCTGCGTATTTGGCGTTGCGCAGATTCATCTTGCCCCGGCTGGTCAGCGCCGTGCCCATACGGGCGGTGCGGCTCTGCAGGACACAGTCGAACATATCCACGCCCCGCGCCGTGCCCTCAATCAGGCAGTCGGGCGAACCCACGCCCATCAGGTAGCGCGGCTTGTGCTCGTCCAGCAGCGGCGTCGTCACTTCCAGCATTTCATACATCACCGACTTCTCTTCGCCGACGCTGAGGCCGCCGATGGCATGGCCGGGAAATCCCATAGCGTTGATGGTGCGGGCGCTCTGGCGGCGCAACTCGGCAAACATGCCGCCCTGTACAATGCCAAACAGCGCCTGATCCTGCCGCGTCTTTGCCTTCTGGCAGCGCTCTGCCCAGCGCATGGTGCGCTCCATGGAATCCTTTACATAGGCATAGGGCTTATCGTGGGCAGCACATTCGTCAAACGCCATGATAATATCTGCCCCCAGATCCTGCTCGATCCGCATCACGTTCTCGGGCGTAAACAGATGCGCGCTGCCGTCGATATGGCTGCGGAACTGCACGCCTTCCTCGGTGATTTTGCGCAGATCCCCCAGGCTGAACACCTGAAATCCGCCGCTGTCCGTCAGAATCGGTTTATTCCAATGCATAAAGCTGTGCAGGCCGCCCGCCTGCTTCACCAGCTGCTCGCCCGGGCGCAGATACAGGTGGTAGGTATTGGCCAGCAGGATCTGTGCCTGCGTCTGTTCCACCTGGTCGGGTGTCAGCGCCTTGACGGTCGCCCGCGTGCCCACCGGCATAAAGACCGGCGTTTTGATATCGCCGTGGGGCGTATGCAGCACGCCTGCGCGTGCACCCGTGTGCTTACATTTTTTTATCACTTCAAATTCAAACATTTCTCGTATCGGTTCCTGTCCTGCAATGCTCTCTTCCGCAGAAGAGGCCGTGTTCTATTATAACGGTGTTTGCCTCCGCGGTCAATCATTCCCCTTTTGCCTGCCCTGCCCGTTCAGGCATAAAAAAAGCGGCACATTGCTGTGCCGCTTCTGTTTTTCCGTGTCAGTCCGCATTGGTGAGCCACTTCTTGGCTTCGTAAATGTCGGGATAAACCGGGTAAAGTCCTTCGTAGATCTTCTCGAAGATGGGTTTCAGCTTCGCATATTTCTCCACGTTCTCGGGGATGGGCTTGGTGACAGCCGCGATCTCCAGATATTTTTCCAGAGCGCTCTCCTCATCCTCATAAATGCCCATGGCAATGCCGGCCAGAATTGCGCCGCCGATGGTAGCTGCTTCTTCCATGTACTTGGGTGCCTTGATCTCCACATTCATGATGTCTGCAAAGATCTGGCGGGTAATATCGCCCTTGCCCAGGCCGCCGACGATGACGATGCTCTTCAGGTCGAGGCCGCCTGCGCGCACGCTATCCATAATGACGCCGATGTTGAAGCCGATGCCTTCGATGACACTGCGCAGGATGTCTTCGCGCTTGGTGGTCAGCGAAATGCCTACAAAGCTGCCCTGTGCCTTACCGTTGTTTCTGGGAGAACGCTCGCCTGCCAGATACGGATGGAACATGACGCCGTTGGAGCCAACCGGTGCGGAAGCGATTTCTTCGTTGATGATGTCATAGACGTTTCTGCCCGTCTGCTTTTCCAGCTCCTGCTCATATTTGCAGATCTGGTTCTTCAGCCAGCTGTAGGAAGTGCCGGAGGAAGCGGTCAGGCCGCCCAGCATTCTCTGGCCGGAGCCCTCGGGAGCAAGTGCCAGAATACCTGCGGAGGTGCCGCCGTTCATGTAAGCATCGCCGGGTTTGATCAGGCCTGCGCCGATCATGGAGCACTGGGTGTCGCCGGAGCCGATGACCAGCTTGGTGCCCACTGCCAGGCCGCACTCTTCTGCGTATTTTTCGGTTACTTCGCCGATGATATCCGTTCTCTCGTGGATGACGGGCATCTGTTCTCTCGTCAGGCCGACATAGGAGAGGATCTCATCGCTCCAGTCCGTATGATCCTGCGTCATCATGGTGGTGTTACCGGCAGCCGCAAAAGAGGTTGCTGCCACGCCGGTCAGTTTCCAGATGATGTAGTCCTGTACAGCCGGGAAAATCATGGCCGTCTTTTCGAAGATTTCGGGTTTGTTTTTCTTAATCCAGTAGATCTTGGGCAGCGTTTCGTTTGCGCCGATCTTGCCGTCTCTGTTGCACAGCAGCAGCTCGTGGGGGATGATGCCTTCCAGCTCTGCGCATTCTTCCACTGCGCGGACATCCTGCCAGATATAAGCGTTGTTCAGCTTATTGCCATCCTTATCGATGCACAGGCAGTTGGGGAAGGTGCCGTCAAAGCCGACTGCGATGATGTCTTTTACATCGATATCCTTGGTCAGTTCCTTGGTGCTGTTGCAGAAAGCAGCCCACCATTCATCGGGGTCCTGCTCCACGCCACCGTTGGAAAGCGTGATGGAAGGATAACCGGTCGTCTTGGTTGCGACGAATTTGCCTTCGGTGGTAAACAGCGAAGCCTTATCGCCGCTGGTTCCGAAGTCGTGCGCCAAAAGGTATTTTGTTGCCATAACTCTTTTCTCCTCCAATATCTTGCATCTTGATATGTCTCAAAACTTTCATTACAGATTCAGACATTTTTATTATACTATCTATCCCTTCCTTTTTCAATAAAAGTTTTGAGAAATGTGCCCTAAGACGCCTTTTTCTGCGTCATTTTTTCTGCCGCCTCTTTTTGCGCGGCCTCTGCCCTATAAAAAAAGCCCGCTCCCTTGCGGGAGCAGGCCGTTCGTCATTTTTTTACTGTAATCAGACTTCGATCTTCATGGAAGCCAGATACTCTTTTACTTCATCGCTTTCCAGGTTGTCGCCCGTTACGACGCAGTAAGGAACGTAGTCGATTTCGGGGATCTCAACGCCGGAGAGGAAGTCGCACATCAGATAGGTGCTGTTGTAGCCCATCAGATAGGGGTTTTGGCCGACGGTGCCGTAGAGGACGCCGTTGGTGATCAGCTCATAGCCGGTCTTGGAGAAGTCGTAACCGATGATATACAGTTCTTTCTGTCTGTCAGCAGAGCATTCCGAGATCATGGCTGCCACATAGTTGGTGCCTGCTTCGGTGGTGGTCAGGAAAGCCAGCGGGCCGGGGTAGGCGTTGATGGTATCCTGAATCCACTGCAGGTTCTGCGCTTCTGTATTCTGGCTGCCCCAGTGGGGTTCTTCGCCCAGAACGTGAACCATGTCAGGTGCATTTTCGGTGATGTAATCGATCGCGCCGTAGGATCTGTTTGCCCAGTTCAGGTTCTCGGGAGAGATACCGTAGCAGGCATAGTTGCCTTCGCCGCCCATTGCTTCCACTGCCAGCTTGCCGGCTTCCTGACCCATGGTATAGGTGTCAGCCATGCACTGGGAGATCATAGCGGGAGAAGTGGTGTTCAAAGAACGGTCGATAACGATGATCGGGATGCTGTCATCTGTGAAGGTGTCGGTCACGAAAGTACCGATTGCATCCGCGTTGGCGGGGGAAAGAACGATACCGTCCACATTTTTCAGCCGAGCTGCTTCCAGAAGGTCCATCTGCAGCGTATAGTCGTTGCCGTTCGCAGGAGCGACACAGTAACCGTCCACACCGTATTCTGCCTTCAATTCGTCCAGCGCTGCCATACAGCCGTTGTATACAATGCCCCAGAAGTCGCCGGTGATTTCGGAATAAACGCATGCAAGGCTGTATGCATCGTATTTCTTATCGCCGCCCGCTACGCTCGAGGATTTCCCCGGATCTGCAACGGAACTGGAGGGTTCAACAGAAGATTTGCTTTCTTCTTTTTTGCAGGCTACAAACATCATCATGACCATAGCCAGTGCAAGTACGAGTGCCAAAACTTTTTTCATCTCTTTCTCCTTCTTCTTATTCTCAGCGAAATGATTTCGCCTTTTCTATGCAACTTCATCTTACAACAGGCCGAGCCGCCCTGTCAATATATTTCTAATATTTTTTTCAGAAAAAAATCCCTATTTTATCGTATTTTTCGATTATTAATTAAATAATACGAAATTATATTAATTATTAGATAGTTATTAAATATTATTTTACATTTTGTAATAAACCTTCCTATAAGTTGTAAACATTTTCCATACTTTGTTACATATATATTACATTTATTTCATATGTGCGCAGCTGACCGGTTATTCCCTTTTTCTTTCCTTTTCCGGCAGCAATCAAAAAAGAGCGGCCTCCACCGCTCTTCCGTTTCTTTCTTGATTCCCGTGTGCTGCCGCACCCGCTTTTCTTCATTCGGCTGCCCTTTCCGCCGCATTCTGCCGCTGCAGACGGCGATAATCCAGATTCTTGTAAATCACAATTGCCGCCATCACGCCGCTGCCCAGCAGCAGTGAAAGCGGTACATTGTGCCGCAGATACAGCACTGCTACAAACAGCAAAAAAAAGCCAAACGTCCAGACCGTGCGCCGCTCATGCGGGCGGATGCGCAAAACCAGCGAAAAAAAGATATACAGCCCTGCCAGTATCCAGACGATCCCCGGCCGCGGCAGCAACCCCAGCAGCACGCCGAAAGAAACGGCGATGGCCTTTCCGCCCCGAAATCCGCGAAACAGCGAAAAAGCATGCCCGACCACCGGTGCCGCCAGCACCAGCCCGAAAATAGGCGGATAAATGCCAAAGCGGCGCACGCCTAAAAATACCGGCAAAAACCCTTTTGCCAAATCCCCCAGCAGGCAGAGCAGTCCCACGCCGATGCCTGCATACTGCATGGCATTGGCCGTGCCCGGGTTGCCATCCCGGCTGCAGACTGTGATGTCAATTCCTTTTATGGTTTTGGGCAGAATGCTGCCAAACAGAATGCTGCCCAGCAGATACCCTCCTAAAATATAGGCCGCATACAACAGCCAACTCGCTTCCATCGTTTCCGGCCTCCTTTGCTTATCTCTCCTGTTCTTCCGCCGGTGCCTGTGCGTCTGCCATCACCCGTTCATAGATACACTGTGCCGCCCGCGCATTGATCTCCCGCGCCTGCCGCCCGGCCATCTCGCTGCACGCCTGCGGATCGGCGCACAGGGCTGCGGCTGCCTGCGCCGCTTCCTTCACATCTTTTCTGGCCAATGAAATCCCCAGTTCTGAGAAAAACTGCAGATTTTCCGTTTCGCAGCCGGGAATGGGCGCGGTATGGATGATGGGAATGTTTTTGACCGCCGCCTCCGTCGAGGTCAGGCCGCCCGGCTTGGTAAAAAGCACATCGCAGGCATCCATATAAAGCGGTACCTCCCGCGTAAAATCCTCCACACGGACATTTTCGCAGCTGGCAAAAGTCTTGCGCAGATCCGCTTTGGCCGTCTCGTTATTGCCGCCCAGTATCACCACCTGCATCTGCGGCGCACATTGCAGCAGCTCTTCCGTAATGGCCTTGGTGTTGCCAAAGCCCATGCTGCCTGTCATGATCAGCGCTGCATTTCCCGTTTCGGGCATTCCCAGCCTGCGGCGCGCCTCGGCCTTGTCCACCTTTTCCAGAAAACGCCGGGAAACGGGGATTCCTGTCACCGTCAGCTTTTCCTGTGGGATGCCCCGCTCCACAAATTGCGGGATCAGGCTGGCATGGGGAATGAAATAGCGATCCACCTCAATCTCTTCAAAAAACGGGCAGCAGGAATAATCGGTGGAAACGGCATACAGCCGCGCATCGCACTTGCCTGCCCGCCGCAGCGCCGTCATGGCCTCGGCCGGAAAAACGTGCGGCATGATGACCGTATCAAAGCCGTTTTCCTGGATATACTTTCCCAGCGCCTCGGCATACAGTTTATTGGCCAGATAGACCGGCGATTTGCGCTTCGGCGAGGCAATATCCCGCCCCACTTTATAGCTCCAGCCAAACAGCTTTGGCGTGTGCAGCGTAATTTTCACATAGGTGTTGCAGATATATTCGGAAAATCTTTCCGAAGCAAAGCCCAGGGCATTTTCAATGACGCAGGGAATGTCCCGCGCGTCAAACTGTTCCTTGATGGCTCTGGCAGCAGAATTGTGTCCTTCTCCTGTATTACAGGATAATAACAGCACTTTCATTTCAAGAACCCTTTCCTTCTATATACTCCCCGCACGCCGCGCCTCCTCATTCCGGCTGTTCCGCAGCCCCGGCTTCTCTGCCGGATGGGCAAAACCCTCTTTTGCTCCATCCGCTCCGCCCGGATAGCGCCGGCTATGCGCCGGATTTTCCCTTATGCTACCATATTTCGCAGCAAAGCGCCATATCCCTTTGCCATTCCGGTACATAAAAACCCCTTTTTCGCACAATATTCTACAATTTGCGCAAAATTGTTCGCCAGTGCATCCCCAAAAATGCATGGGCGGGAAATATGCAAAACGACATTTTCAACAAACCCGGGATACGGGGTTTCCCCCCTCGCGCTGCTCTGAAAAGCAACGTACATGGGGAAAAAATTGCATCAGAGCAGCCTGCCGCGAATCATCCGCGGAAACAGCTGCTGTGCTCCATTGTAGGCAAGGATAATATCATTAAATTCTGCATAAAAACATTCTTCAAGCCGTAAATCCTGCTCTGCAGCATAGCATTTCATGGCTGCGATCGTATCCGTCAGCCACTGCGAAACGGGAGCTGCCGACAGCTCATACTGGCAAAGATATTTGCCTGCCGGCGCATAAAGCTCCCCGTCAGCCCGCCTTTGATAGAATATTTGCTCATTTTTTCCCACAAAAAGCCCTGTTTTGAGGCCGCCTGTCAGATAATTGACTACAAAAGGCGGTTCTTGCTTCTCCGGGATCAGCCGCGAGAACCGCACTTCCTCCCATGTAAGAATCTGAAACCCCTTTCCCCCATACCGGCAAAATGCTCTGTTCTCTTCCCGTACATCGGCAAGCATGGCCTTTCTGCGCCGGAGCAGTTCCATATAATGATCGATCTTTTTGCTTTGCGCTTCCAGCAGATATTCCAGTTTCTCTGTTGAGCCACATTCCTGATATTGCCTGATCTCCCGCAACGGAACTCCGAGGTCCCGCAGCACGGCAATGAGTGCCAGCCAGTCCAATTGAAATAAAGAGTAATAGCGATAGCCGTTTTCCGCCACATAAGCCGGCGAAAACAGGCCTATTTCATCATAATACTGGAGCGTCTTGCGGTTCATACCGGCAATTTTTGCGAACTCGGTGATTTTGAATAATTTCTCTGACATTTTGCAGATTCTCCTCTTGACTGTCCTGTTACAGGACAGTTTATGATTATCCTATCATAAAAAGCAAAGGAAGTATACTGTTATGAAAGAAGTAGATATTCTGAATGGCTCGGTCAGAAAAACGATCCTCCGGTTCTCCATCCCGATCATCCTGAGCATGGTGGCTACGCAGCTTTATACTGTGGCAGATACCGTGATCGTCGGGCGCTACCTCGACAAATATGCATTGAGCGCGGTATCCAATGCCTCTACCGCACTGACTGTTTTTCTGGCTGTTTCGGGCGGGCTGGAGCTGGGGTGCGGCCTGCTGACCGCCTCCAGAAAGCCCGGGCTTGGGCCTCAGGATTTAAGCGTTCTCATCTGCAATATGCTGTTCTTGGATCTGGCTGCGGGGCTGCTCCTCCTTGGTGGCGGCTTATGGGGAATGAGAACATTTCTGTCGCTTATCAATACTCCGCCGGAAATCATGGATACCGCAATGCTCTATAGCCGAATCTATCTGCTGGGTTTGCCTTTTCTGATGCTGTATGACCTTTCCCGTCAAATTCTGATCAGCTGCGGCGAATCCCGTATCCCACTGCTTGCGGTACTGGCTTCCTCCGTAGTGAAAATTATCCTCGACCTGCTTCTGGTTCGACCGTTGGGTGTGGCCGGCGTTGCCCTCGCTTCTGTGCTGACGCAGATGCTGAGCTGCCTGTTTATGCTGATCTATCTGCGCCGGACTGTGCTTACCTGCGGTTTCCGCTTTCATTTCCTGGATAGACGTTGTTTCGGAAGTATTCTGCGGCTCGCCATTCCCAACACCTTTCAGCAGATAGCAACAGCCTCCATTGCGCTTGTCAAGCAGAGCCTGTTAGGGACTTTCGGCGTAGCGGAAATCAGCGGCTTTACCTGCTCCAATCAACTGTTTACACTGATCATCATGCCCGTCTTCGGTTTATCCCAATCGTTGGTGGTCTTTATTGCACAAAACCACTCGGCCGGGGCCGCAAATCGTATCCGCTCCGGCATTCGGGAAGCACACAAGCTGACACTGGCCTATATTTCTGCAGCAATCCTTTCCTGTCTGCTGTTTAATCGGCAGCTGATATCCCTGTTTTCCGATGATATGGCTGTAATCCGGTGCGGCGCCCTGCTTTTGATGGCCGAATCCTGGACATATCTGTTCACCGCTATGAAATACCTTCAAGAAGCGCAACTAAGAGGGCGGTTAAAAATGCTGCCCTATCTGATTTCAAATCTGCTGCCCCTGGGCATTCATACCGTCTGCTGCCTGCTGTTGGTACCGAGATTTGGCTATTCCGGCTTCTATTTATCCACATTTATTTCTGCTCCATCTGGTTTCCTGTTGTCCAAAGCTCTGGTCAAATTCAGCAAAATCAGCATCCCTTCCGTTGCGATTTCCGAGCATTCCTGATTGCTCAGGCCATACAAAACAGGCACAGCCGCTCGCTGTGCCTGTTTTCTTTTTTTCTTTGATTCGGGCCGCCTTATCTGGCCGTAAAGCCCACTTTCTTATGCACTTTGCGCAGCGTGCGCACAGCTGCCTGCTGGGCGATCTGCGCATTTTCCCGCAAAACGCCTTCCAGATAATTCTTATCCCCGCGGATTTCCCGGAACTTCTCCTGCAGTGGTGCCAGCTGGGCGATGACCGCCTCGCTCACGCCCTCCTTGAGCGCGCCGTAATTTCTGCCGGCAAATTCCGCCTCTGCCTGTTCGGGCGTCATGCCGCTGCAAGCCGCGTAAATGCCCAGCAGGTTGGTCACGCCCGGCTTATTCTGTGCGTCCAGGCGGATCTGCCCGTCGCTGTCCGTCACCGCTCGTTTGATCTTGCGGCGAATGGTATCCGGGTCATCAATGATGGAAATATAGCCGTTGGGGTTGGGGTCGGATTTGCTCATCTTGCTGGTCGGCTCCTGCAGGCTCATAATGCGCGCGCCCGCCTGACCGATAAAGGGCTCGGGCACGGTAAACACATCGCCGTACAGGTTGTTGAAGCGCAGGGCAATATCTCTCGTCAGCTCCACATGCTGCTTCTGGTCAGAACCTACCGGCACCAGATCCGCCTGATAAAGCAGAATATCCGCCGCCATCAGGACGGGATAGGTAAACAACCCGCTGTTGAGGTTATCCTGATGCTTTGCCGCCTTATCCTTATACTGTGTCATGCGGGAAAGCTCGCCCAGGTAGGTATAGCAGTTGAGAATCCAGCAGAGTTCCGCATGCTGGGGCACGTGCGACTGCACGTAGATGACGCTTTTCTTGGGGTCAATGCCTGCCGCCATATAAATCGCCGCCACGTCCAGCGTCCGCCGGCGCAGTTCAGCCGGATCCTGCCGCACGGTGATGGCATGCATATCCACCACGCAATAATAGCAGTAGTATTGTTCCTGCAGCGTCACCCAGTTCTTGATGGCGCCCAGATAATTGCCCAGCGTCAGGATGCCCGAGGGCTGTATGCCGCTGAAAATGATTTTCTTCTGGTTCTGTTCCATATCGTCTGTTTCCTTTATTCTGCTCAGAGATTTTTCAGTACTGCTTCACCCATCTGCTGCTTATCCAGCACATCCGTAAAACGCACCGGCGCCTGCTGCAGCTTTTCCAGCTGTGCGGGGATCTGCTGGCCGCTGATACGCGCCAGTTCGGCCGCCGCCTCAAAGGCATCCTCCCGCTGTTCCCTCGTAATGGCATAGAGCACATCCTGAGGAAATTTGAAGGGGCTGGCCGTTGCTGCCAGGATCGTGGGCGTATTATCCTGCATCAGCCGCTTGTAGCGCCCATAGACCGCTCTACCCACTGCCGTATGGGGATCGAGCAGATAGCCGTCGTTCTCAAAGGTGCTCTTTATGATGCTGCGCGTAGGGTATTCGTCGGCAAAATCACCGAAGAACTGCCCGCTCAACTCCAGTTTATCCGCCAGCCTGATGCGGTAATTGCCCTGTTCCTTCAGATCCTGCATATAATGGCAGATGGACTTGCTGTCCCTTCCCGAAATTTCAAAGAGCAGTCGCTCCAGGTTGCTGGAAATAAGAATATCCATGGAAGGCGAGATGGTCTTGTAAAATTCCCGCTGTGCCATATAAACGCCCGATTCCAGGAAATCGCTGAGCACGTTATTTTTATTGGAAGCGCAAATCAGGCGGTAAATGGGCAAGCCCATGCGTTTTGCGTAATAAGCCGCCAGAATGTTGCCAAAGTTGCCGGTCGGCACCACAAAGTTCACTTCCTGCCCGGCCTCGATCTCCTTTGCCGCCACCAGCCGCCCATAACTATAAATATAGTAGGCGATCTGGGGAGCCAGTCGGCCGAAGTTGATGGAGTTGGCAGAGGAAAGCTTCATGCCCCGCTCGGCTGCCGCTTCGGCAAACTGCGGATCGCCGAACAGCTGCTTGACGGTGCTCTGGGCATCATCGAAATTGCCGCGGATCGCGCCGACGTAGACGTTGCTGCCCTCCTGCGTCGTCATCTGCAATTTCTGCATATCCGAAACGCCCTCATTCGGGTAAAAGACCGCAATCTTCGTGCGTGGGACGTCGTGGAATCCTTCCAACGCCGCCTTGCCCGTATCGCCGGAAGTGGCAGTCAGGATAAGCGCATCCTTTGCCGAGGCTTCCAATGCCTTGGACATCAGCCGCGGCAGCAGCTGCAATGCAATATCCTTAAAAGCCAGCGTGGGGCCATGGAACAGCTCCATGACATACTCGCCTTCTCCGATTTTCTGGATAGGCACCACCTCTGCATCCGAAAAGGAAGCGTAAGCTGCCTGTGTCATCTGCGCCATCTCTTCATATTCTATATCGAAATAACAGGAAAGCACCTTGGCCGCACACTGCGCATAGGACAATTTGCCCCATTCCAACAGCGTTTCCAGGTCGATGCGTGGGAACCGCTCCGGCACAAACAGGCCGCCGTCATCTGCAATTCCCTGCAGCACGGCATCCAGTGCCAGCATCTTTTTGCTTTTTCCTCTCGTACTGATCAAATACATGCTCTTCTCCTCTGTTCGGGCGGCGCTGCCGCCATAATCTATATTATTATAGCACCTTCGCACGCAACCTTCAACGCCCGTGCTTTTATCTGCCGCAATTTATTTTTGAGGCAGCGCTCTTCCCGGTTTTCCTCCTGCCTTCCCGCTCTGTTTTTCCCAAAAAATGCGGGAACCCCAAAGGCTCCCGCATTTTGTCATGCCTCGCTGATCTGCGGCAGTGTGGCAAAACTGCGCGCCAGCTGCTCATCGCTGGGGATGCTGTCCAACATGCTGCCATCCAGGAAGGAGCTGTAGGCCGACATATCAAAATAGCCGGTCCCCGTCAATCCAAAGACGATGGTTTTTGTTTCGCCTGTCTCCCGGCAGCGCAGTGCCTCATCGATGGCGCATTTGATGGCGTGGGAGGATTCGGGTGCAGGCAAAATCGTCTCCGTCTTGGCAAAGAGCACCGCCGCTTCAAACACCTTGGTCTGCTCGTAAGAAACGGCTTCCATAGCTTTCATGATAGTTTATCCGTTGTAAGTTATCAAATGAAAATATCTTTTAGATAAAGAAGTATCTTTTTGCATTATGTAGTATAACTTACCGGGGGAGAGACGCATGCCCAAGGAATTGTTTTTATTGCCCGAAAAAATCAAACTTCTGCGCGAAAAAAGCGGCCTGACCTAGGCCGCTCTTGCCAAAAAGCTGGGGTTGACCCGTGCCGGCATCAATGCCTGGGAGATGGCCCTTTCCATGCCCTCGACCCCGTATCCGGTAGAGCTGGCGCAGCTTTTTCACGTTTCGGTCGACTATCTGCTGGGGCTGAGCAGAAATCAGGCATTGGATCTTGCCGGGCTCACGCCGCGGGAAGTGGCGCTGCTGGCTGAACTGGCCGCCTGTTTCCGCCAGAGTCGTGAGGCAGATACCTGACTGGCCACTCTGTTGTCTGCCGTTTGCCATGCCTCATCAAAAAAAAAGCAGGGTGCCTGTGCGCGTTCCTGCTTTTTTCATGCCCCGCTTTATTCTTCCGGAATCAATTCCAGGTAAATTCCTTCGCTCTCCGTCTGCTGCGCCGGCGATTGCGGCGTCTGCTCCGGCAGAATGGCGGGCTCCTCTTCCTGCGGCGCCTGCCCGCTCTCTCCGCCCCGGATTTCGCTGCCCCATTCACAGCCCGTGATGCCCAGCAGGAATACGCCCAGCACAAATAAGGCAATCCATAATTTTTCCATACCTTACCTCCCTTTTTTCTTATCGCTATTTTCGGCAATTTGGGAAAAATTATGCATTTCCCTCCATATCTATTGGTGAATGCGTTTTTATAGTTCCTATTTTCCGCGGAATATGGTATGATGAGCGCGTATCTGTTTATTTTGTAAAGCAAACGAGGTTTAAATTTTGAGTATGCATATCGTATTGACGGGCGGCGGCAGTGCCGGCCACGTAACGCCGCATCTGGCGCTTCTGCCCTACTTTCAGGAAAAAGGCTGCACGGTGGAATATATCGGCTCCAAAACGGGCATCGAAAAGGAGATCATCACTGAGGCTGGCCTTCCTTATCACGGCATCAGTTCAGGCAAACTGCGCCGCTATTTCAGCCTGAAAAATTTCAGTGATCCCTTCCGCATTCTCGGCGGCTATTTTGAAGCCAAAAAAATACTGCGCAAAAGCAAACCGGATGTCCTTTTCTCCAAAGGCGGCTACGTTTCCGTTCCGGTCGTTTTTGCCGCGCACAGCCTGGGCATTCCCGTCGTCATGCACGAATCCGACTATACGCCCGGCCTGGCCAACAAGCTTTGCCTGCCCAAAGCAGAGAAAATCTGCTTTTCCTTTGAAGCGGCAGCCGCAGAAGTCCCCGCCGAAAAGGCAGTGGTCACCGGCGCGCCTGTCCGCGCCAGCCTGCTCTCCGGCTCGCGCAGCGCCGGCCTGGCGCACCTTGGCTTTTCCGGGCAAAAGCCGGTGCTGCTGATCATGGGCGGCAGCCTGGGCGCACTCTCGGTCAACATCGCGCTGGATGAGATCATGGACTGGCTGCTGGAGCAATTTGATGTGGTGCATATCCGCGGCAACGGTAAGCTCAATGCCGAGTTGAACAAGCGCAGCGGCTACGTGCAATATGAATACGTAAGCGAAGGGCTGGAGGATATTTTTGCCGCCAGCGACCTGATGATTTCCCGTGCAGGCAGCAACGCCATCTTTGAGCTGCTGGCTCTGCGCCTGCCCAATCTGCTCATTCCCCTTCCCCTAGAAGCCAGCCGCGGCGACCAGATTCTAAACGCACGGTATTTTGAAAAAATGGGCTACAGCGACGTGCTCATGCAAAATGACATCACGCCCGAAGTGCTCAAGGCCCATATTACAGCCCTTTGCGAACATGCGCCTGCCATGCGCGCCGCCATGGAGCAGAGCCCCATGGCCGAGGGTGCGAAAAATGTGGCGCAGGTGATTTTTGAAGTTGCGGAGTCCCATCATGCATGATGATTTTCTGACCGTCCTGATGAACAGCAGCGCGCTCTCCCCCAAAGCCCGGCGGGAAGCATTGCTGCCCTTGGCCACCAATGCCGAACTGGCGCGCGCCGTGCGCCTGCTGCTGCCCGGCAACGACCTCGCCTGCCGCAGAGCCGCGGCCCGTGCGCTGGCCGACCTGGCAACCGACGCCGGCTGCCGCAGGCATCTGCTGCATCAACTGGAGCTGCATCCGCAGCTGCCGCAGACGGTGCTGGCCGACGGCGATGCCAAGCTGCGCAAAAATTTTGCAGAACTGCTGGGGCGGTTGGATGCCGACGCCTATGCCGGCCTGCTGATCGACGCCTATCAGGCCGAACCCATTGCATATGTCAAGCCTTCTATTTTACTGGCGTTGGGCAATGCCCGCGGCAGTGAACAGGCGCGCGCCTTTTTGCAGACGGTGCAGCCTGCCCGGGAAGGCGAGCAAAAGCATATCGCA
>CAMEMG010000034.1:0-13821 GCA_945927325.1 uncultured Clostridia bacterium
GATAAAGATATCTTTATGTATATCAATAGCCCGGGTGGTTCGGTGACTGCCGGTATGGCAATTTATGATACCATGCAGTATGTCAAATGTGATGTTTCGACCATTTGCATTGGCATGGCTGCTTCCATGGGTGCATTTTTGCTGACGGCTGGAGCAAAAGGCAAACGTAAAGCGTTGCCTAACAGTGAGATCATGATTCATCAGCCTCTTGGCGGTGCCAAAGGGCAGGCAACCGATATTGAAATTCAAGCGCGTCAAATTTTGAAAATTAAACAGAAACTTACCGATATCATGGCGGAAAGAACAGGTCAGGACATTGAAAAGCTGAAGGCGGATATGGAGCGGGATTTCTATATGTCTGCTGCAGATGCAAAGTCTTACGGCATCATTGACGAAGTGATTCCGGCAAAAAGATAAGGTGAGGTGGCTATGAGCAACAAAATAGATGATAATAAACCGGTTCGTTGTTCCTTCTGCGGAAAGACGCAGGATCAGGTGCGGCGGATCATCGCTGGGCCCGGAGTTTATATATGTGATGAATGCATAGAGCTCTGCCAGGAAATCGTACAGGAAGAATTCGAGGTAGAAAGCAGTGAACCGGAGCCTATTGCGTTGCCGACTCCTGCCGAAATAGTAAAAGCGCTGGACGATTATGTGATCGGGCAGGAGACTGCTAAAAAATATCTGGCTGTTTCTGTTTATAACCATTATAAACGCATATCTGCAGAGAAAGATGAAACGGATGAAGTAGAACTTGCAAAAAGCAATATCTTGATGCTGGGCCCGACAGGATGCGGAAAGACTTTGCTTGCACAGACTCTGGCACGGATTCTGCAAGTGCCTTTTGCAATTGCAGATGCCACTACCCTGACGGAAGCAGGTTATGTGGGTGAGGATGTGGAGAATATTCTGCTTAAACTGATTCAGGCAGCGGATTATAATATTGAAAAAGCACAGCGTGGTATTGTATATATCGACGAGATCGATAAAATTGCCCGCAAAAGCGAGAATCCGTCTATTACAAGGGATGTATCCGGCGAAGGTGTGCAGCAAGCACTGTTGAAAATCTTGGAGGGCACAGTTGCAAGTGTACCTCCGCAAGGTGGAAGAAAACATCCTCATCAGGAAATGCTGCAGATCGATACAACAAATATTCTCTTTATTTGCGGCGGCGCCTTTGTAGGTCTGGAAAAAATTATCGAACAGCGCGTCGGTAAGAAGACGATGGGCTTTGGTGCTGAAGTAAAAACAAAGCAGGAACGCAATCTGGGCGAATTGTATAGCCAGCTGTTACCAGAGGATTTATTGAAGTTTGGCCTGATTCCGGAGTTTATCGGACGTGTACCGATGGTGGTGACGTTGGAGGCATTGGATAAAAAGGCGTTGATCAATATTCTTACAGAGCCTAAGAATGCACTGGTTAAGCAGTATCGTAAACTTTTCTCCATGGATGGAATCCAGTTGACTTTTGAAGAGGATGCCATAGAGGAAGTTGCTGCACTTGCTCTGGAACGCAATACGGGGGCAAGAGGACTGCGCTCTATTTTGGAGACAGTCATGATGGATGCCATGTATGAGGTGCCTTCCAGAAAAGATATCAGTGAATGTGTTGTGACGCGGGAAGCGGTGCTCGACCCTCAGAAATTGAAGTTGCTTCCCAAAAAGGCGGAAGCAATGTTGAAAGCAAATTAAAAAAAGCAGCCATTTTAATGGCTGCTTTTTTTGAAATATTTTGGAATGACAGGAGCTTTGGCAGGCAGAGTTGTGCCCGACGCTTTTTTCATGTATAATATAGTATTAACTGTAGAATGAAAATTTTGGAGGAAATGAATGGTTACAACAGGCGAATATTTCGGCCTTCCCATGGTACCCTTGCGAGGGATTGTGGTATTTCCCAATACTGTAATAAATTTTGAAGTCGCAAGACAAACTTCTGTGGAAGCGGTAAATGAGGCAGTAAAAGAAGATACTTATCTATTTTTGGCTACCCAGAAAAATATACGTATGGAAACGCCGGCACAGGAAGATATTTATGAAATTGGAGTATTGTGCAAGGTAAAGCATGTATTAAAACTGCAGGGTGGTGCTTTGCGTGTGTTGGCCAGTGGAGAAGCACGTGCCCGTATGGTAGCATGCCGCACAGATAAATATTATCTGGCAGATGTAGAAGTATGCTCAGAAGAACCTATTGATGCAAGATTTGCGCATGCATATAAGAGGGCATTGCTAAATGCTTATGAAGAATATGCAAATGTAACGGGTAAGGTGACTACAGAGGCAGTTTATGCTCTGCGGGAGACGGCAACACCGGAAGAGTTGGCAGATACGATTGCCATTACATTCTCGCAGAATATAGAAGAAAAGCAACAACTGCTAGCACAGTTGAATGTAGAAGAGCGATATAAACAACTGATCACAATGATTGAGCAGGAAAAAAATATCAGCCTTTTGGAACAGGAAATATCCAAATCGACCCGAGTGCGTATGGAGAAAATGCAGAAAGAAGCCTATTTGCGTGAGCAGATTAAGTCTATGCAGATTTCTCTTGGAGAAGAGGATATAGATGGTGAAATAGAGGGATTTAAGCAATTCATCAAAAACATGCCGGTGCCTGATGACATTAAGGAAAAGCTGATGAAGGAAGCTGCACGCATGGAACGTATGAATCCTCAATCACCGGATTATAATGTGCTGCTCAATTATTTTGAATGGATTACAGCGCTTCCTTATGGCATTTATACTGAGGATACCGTAGATCTTGCCAAGGCCAGAAAAATTTTGGATCGGGATCATTATGGCATGGAAAAAGTGAAGGAGCGGATATTGGAATATCTTTCTGTCTTTGAATTGACAGGAAAACTGCAGGGCAATATTCTGTGTTTTGTTGGGCCGCCGGGTGTGGGTAAAACTTCTATTGCCAGCTGTATTGCGGAGGCAATTGGTAGAAAATTTGTACGGATGTCGTTAGGTGGTGTGCGGGACGAAGCGGAAATCCGAGGTCATCGTCGCACCTATATTGGAGCAGTGCCAGGGAGAATTATTTCCAATATCCGCCGGGCAGGCACTATGAATCCGGTATTCTTATTGGATGAGATTGATAAAATGGCCAGTGATTATAAGGGGGATCCCACTTCGGCTATGTTGGAAGTGTTGGACGAATCGGTGAATCAAACGTTCCAGGATCATTATCTGGATATCGATTTTGATCTTTCTCAGGTGATGTTTATTGCCACGGCCAATAATGCTGAAGATATTCCGCCTGCACTGTATGATCGTTTGGAAATTATTGAATTGGAAAGCTATACACCGTATGAAAAAGCGCAAATTGCGGCACGGCATCTGATCCCAAAACAGTTAGAGAAAAACGGACTGAACAAGGAATTGCTCAAAATACAGCCTGCCGCAGTGCGAGAGATTATTAGTGAGTATACTGTAGAGAGCGGTGTACGCGCTTTGGAGCGAGAAATCGGTGTTTTATGCAGAAAAGCAGCTAAAAAATATGTGCAGACACAAGAACCCGTTGTCGTTGGTAAAAGAGATTTACAGGAATATCTCGGAAAGCCTAAACATCTGGAAACACAGTTGCCGGAAAAACCCAGTGTGGGTGTTGCAATTGGTTTGGCCTGGACTTATGCCGGTGGCACAACATTGCCGGTAGAAGTTTCGGCGATGGAGGGAAGCGGAAATCTGGAATTGACCGGACAGTTGGGAGAAGTAATGAAAGAAAGTGCCAAAACGGCAATTTCTCATGTGCGTTCTTTAGCGGAAGAATTGCAGATAGATCCGGGTTTCTATAAAAATAAAGATATCCATATTCATGCGCCTGAAGGTGCCGTTCCTAAAGACGGGCCTTCGGCGGGCATTACGATAGCTTTGGCAGTAGCCAGTGCTCTTACTGGAAAAAAAGTGCGGCGCGATATTGCAATGACGGGAGAGATTACATTGGCCGGGCGTGTGCTGATGATTGGCGGATTGCGTGAGAAGGCCTTTGCTGCCTATCGGGCAGGTATTCATGAAATTATCATCCCGAAAGGGAATCTGCGCGACGTGGAAGAGATACCTAAAGAGATTCGCGGAAAATTAAAATTTCATCCGGTCACTCATTTTGAAGAAGTGCTGAAACTGGGATTGCTGAAGGAGGAGAATTAATGCGTATCATCACTGCGGAATTTAAAAAAAGCCTGGTTGATGGATATGCTGAATACAATGCAGAACTGCCGGAAATCGCGCTGGTTGGGCGATCCAATGTAGGAAAATCTTCGTTGATCAATTTTCTGACCAATCAGACAAAACTGGCTAAGGTGTCAAAAAATCCGGGAAAGACAAAACTGGTCAACTATTTTTTGGTGAATAATGCGTGGTATTTAGTAGATCTCCCGGGATATGGATATGCTAATGTATCCAAACAAGAACAGGAATTGTGGGATGCCCGTATGGGAGGGTATTTTGAACAATCGAAAATGCTCAAAGCTGTGCTGATACTGATTGATATCCGCAGAGAACCTTCGCCGCATGACATTTCCATGATGGAATACGCAAATTATTATGGAATTCCCTATGTGATTATAGCGACTAAAGCCGATAAGATTGCCAAATCAAAACGCAAAAATGCCTGTGCGCATATGCGCAAGTTGCTGCAGCAGTATGGATGCGGTGAGATATTGCCGGTTTCGGCAGAGGGCGGTATCGGCAAAGAAGAAATATTGGAATTAATAGAGAAGCTTTGTTTTGGCGAAAGGGAGAATTAAGAATGAAAATTTATGCGATTTCAGATCTGCATCTTTCGTTGGACAGCGATAAGCCCATGGATATTTTTGGAGATAATTGGGTGGATCATTGGGGCAGTATTCGTCAGGATTGGTTGGATACTGTTTCGGAAGATGATTTGGTAATTTCGGCAGGAGATATCAGTTGGGCGATGGATTACGCACACGCTAAAGCAGATTTGGATGCGGTCTGTGCAATGCCGGGCAGTAAAATTCTTATTCGAGGAAATCATGATTATTGGCATAGTTCTTTGAAAAAAACCAACGCTTATCTGCATAATCGCACTTATTTTTTACAAAATAATGCGATTGCGCTGGGGGGATATGTCTTTGTCGGAGCACGTGGGTGGAAGCAGAAAGGAGAAACCGATTTTTCTGCAGAGGATAGCAAAATTTATGCTAGAGAGGTTAATCGTTTGGAACTATCCTTGAAGGCTGCTCAAAAACTGGAGGGAGAACGGATTGGAATTATGCATTACCCTCCATTTACTCAGGATAAAAAGCCGAGTGAGTTTACGCAATTATATACGGCTTATGGAGTAAAAACTGTAATTTATGGGCATTTGCATGGAAAAAAAGTGCATAAAGCAGGATTGGAAAATTTGACTATAGAAGGGACACGCTATCTTCTCACTTCCTGTGATCAGTTGGATTTTAAATTACTGCGTGTTCGTTAAGTGCGTTGACTTTTATGTATGCCAACTATATAATAAAATATTAAGTAGAAAGAAAAATGGCAGAAATACTGTCGGAATAGGGAAACTTAAAAATGAAAGATATTGATAATTTGATTGCACTGCTCAATCTGGTGTTGGGTCTTTATTTTCTGATTGCAGGAATTGTCCGCAAAGGTAGTTTGTATAAAAATGACTATCCGAAAGAAATTCAGGCAGAAACTCGTCGCGCGATCAGCTTTTTTTCTATTATTGCAGGTATTTTATTGACTGCTGTTAGTTGCCTGGATATTTATCAGGTACAAAATATGCAATGGCTTAACTACACCCTTTGGGGTATGTGTATGCTGTTGGTTATTATTTGTGTGATTTATTTTAAAAAGAAATTTGGAAGGTATCTGAAGTAATTATTTAGTTTGTAAAGTAGGAGAAAAAATGTATAAACTGATCATTGATGCCATGGGTGGTGATCATGCGCCACAGGCAATTATTGATGGCGTGGTAATGGCGCTGCAGGAATATACAGATATCTTTGTATATCTGGTGGGCAAACAGGAAGTGATCGAACAATGTTTGCAAAATCAGGATTATGACAGAGCACGTCTGGAAATTGTAGATGCGCGCGATGAAATTGAAATGGCTGAGCCTCCTGTGAAAGCGGTACGCACTAAAAAAGATGCTTCTATGGTGGTAGGCATGCAAATGGCGGCAGAGGGAAAAGGCGATGTATTTATTACAGCAGGCAGCACTGGAGCGGCGGTGGCAGGGGGCACCTTGATTATACGGCGGGCACCCAATGTACTGCGGCCGGCTTTGGCGCCGGTTTTGCCTTCGGCAAAAGGCGGTGTGTTGCTAATCGACTGTGGCGCCAATATTGACTGTAAACCGGCTTTTTTACAGCAGTTTGCGGTCATGGGCAGTATTTATATGAAGGCGGTTATGGGGATTGAAAATCCACGGGTAGGCTTGATTAATAACGGCGCAGAAGAAGAAAAGGGCAATGCTCTGACAAAAGA
This sequence comes from uncultured Clostridia bacterium, assembly GCA_945927325.1. GTDB lineage: Bacteria > Bacillota > Clostridia > Christensenellales > Christensenellaceae > QANA01. The sequence goes on from CAMEMG010000034.1 coordinate 6,457, forward strand.
AGCGTATCAGTTGCTTGAAGCAGCTAATATCAATTTTGTCGGAAATGCAGAAGGAAGAGATATTCTCTCCGGAGATTATGATGTGGTGGTCTGTGATGGTTTTGTCGGTAATGTATTGATGAAATTTATGGAAGGCTGCGCGACTTTTCTTTTTGACATGATTAAGGAAGAATTGCTTTCTTCTACCAGGACAAAGATCGGAGCAGCATTGGCGAAACCCGCATTTTCTGATTTGAAGAAAAAATTGGACTATACCGAATATGGCGGCGCTTTATTGCTGGGAACAAATACAGGGCTGATTAAAGCACATGGCAGCTCAAATGCAAAAGCAATTAAAAACGCGATTCGGCAGGCACGTGAGTTTACAAAAATGGAACTGGTCGAAAAGATTAAACAAGAGTTGACTACAGATGAGCAATCCAGAAAAGAAATTGAATAAAAATTTGAAAACCATATTGTTGGCGGCTTTGTTCGCCGCATTGGAATTTGTTGTAACATATTTGATTAGTTTCCCGATTCCCATCATTCAGGGGGCGTATGTCAATGCCGGGGATACTGTCTTGTATTTGGGAGCTTGCTATATTGGCGGTATCTGGTCTGCACTATCGGCAGGAATTGGCAGCATGCTGGCGGATATTATGCTTGGTTCCGCCATCTACGCTATTCCAACGCTGATCATCAAAGGAACCATGGCGCTGGTTTGCTCTTGGATTTATCGCAAAAAGAGTGATTTGTTCGGCTTCTTTTTGAGTTCTTTGGCGGGCGGTTGTATTATGGTAGCCGGTTATTTTATCTATGAATGCTTCCTGGTGGGAGTGGCTACTGCGGCATTATCTGTTCCTTTAAATCTGTTGCAGCTGGCTTGCAGCGTTGTATTGGCGGTGGTACTGTACTTGCCGATAAAGAAAATTCGGGCAGCAGTCTGAGATATTATCTGAAAAGCAAAGATCAAGCAATGATAGGAGTGAGAGCTATGAAAAGGAGAAAAACCTTATTGCCTAAGCCATTACTGCATCAGAGAATCTTGTTCTTTGCAGCTGCATTTTATACACTTGGTATTTTAATTGGGGCTGAGTGCAAGGCTCCTGCTTGGCTTTTTATGTTGTCGGCAGGAGTCTTTTTGTGTCTTGGCATTTTTTTAAATGAGGGGAGAAATATACTCTCTTTTGCTTTGGCGGCAATGTTATGCTGTGGAGTGATGGGAGGGTGCATGGCATTTTCACCACAATATCCGGTGATAGATTTGGAATCACAAGCGATGATTGTTGGTAAAGTTAACAGAATCTCCTATAAAGAAGATTACTGTATTTATCAATTGGGCAGCGTGGAAATCAATGGAGAAAATATTGCGGGCAATGTTTTTCTAATGTCGTATACTATGGATTATCTTCAAGATGATATCATATTGGCTCAGGCAACCCTGGAGATACCCGAACGGGCGCTATATTCAGGTGATTTTGATGATTTCCGTTTTTGCCGTTCAAGAAATGTGTTGTTTCGCGCGATATCTGCCGGTGATGCCAGATTGGATCATGCAGAAGGAGTAATTTCTTGGATACATGCCGCAGGCAGGCGGGTGAGTCAGCGGATTGAAGATCTATTTCCCCGGAATCAGGCTTTGGCGAAGGCATTTATTATTGGGGATGAAAGCGAAGTAACAGATCTGCAAAGAGAGCAATTGAATTTAACGGGAATTACTCATATTTTGAGTATTTCCGGATCGCATATAGCGATTCTGGCAGGGTTGCTGCATATCTGTTTTGCAAGATTAAGGATAGACAGACGGATTCCTTTTGCAGTCAGTCAAGTAATCATTTTGCTGTATACAATCCTGACAGGTTGGAAAGTATCTATGGTACGTGCGGCATGGATGTATGAAATTGTTTTGTGGGGAAAGTATCTTGGCAAGCAGAGAGATCCATTGACAGCAATGAGCGCTGCCTATTTGGGAATTTTGGCCAGCAATCCGGCGCAGGTGTACGATGTGGGGTTGCAATTATCTTTTGGCGCTGTATATGCAATGATTTGCCTGACGGGAATATTGGAAGAAAAATTGAGATGGATTCCCGGAAAGACGGTGCGCCAGACTGTCTGCGCGGGCATTGCTGCTGCACTGGGAACATTTCCTGTTACGAATGACTTGACGAATTATTATTGGCTTCCAAGTTTGTTGGCCAATGGATTGGCAACGCTCTATTCATTGCTGATGATTCCCTTATTGCTGTCTGTAACAGCAGTGTATCTTTTGTTGGGAAATTCGGTTCGATTTCTTGGAAATATCGGTGCATGGTGGATTGATTTATTTCAATGGTTCACCGAAAAGTGTGCAGAATTTCAATCTTTTGGAATATATCTGCCGGATTTGCTGCCCGTTGTTGTGTTGCTGTGGTATTTATGTATTTTCCTGTGTTCTGATAAAATGTTTTGGCCGAAAGGATACCGCCGGGGAATTGCAAAATGTATGGCAATCATTTTATGCGGTAATCTGTGCTTGCCATCGCTACATGGTAATTCCATACAAATGCGCTGTTTTCCTGCGCAGCAAGTGAGTGTTATTTTGACTACAGAACAGGGAAAATATATTCTGTTGAGTGGCGGCGGAGGAGAGGAACTACAGGACTGTCTGTTGGCAGAAGGAATTCGGCCGGATATCTGTATTTTGGCGCATAAAGGAAAACAGGCCTTTGCATTGACAGAGCAACTGCGGCAAATGAAGTGTGAAACGGTGATTTATGCAGACAAAACTTCTGCGCGCATTCTGGAACATAAATATGGCAGGGAGGACATATATTCTTTGCCTGAGCAAGTGAAGCTGAGTCCGCGCATGGAATTGCACTTTCTGTTTGCAAAACAAGAATATCCGTTGATGGCGGTTTTATATATCGATGGAAAGGCCTTCTGTTGTTTTGTTTTTGAATTTATGGAAAATGCGGCGGAAAGCGTTGGCGGGGTACCGATTCTCTATTATAATAAAGGTATGGAAAGCCGTTTGCCTGAAGAGGTTGAGCACGATGTATTAATCATAGCAACCGAAAAAGAATTGTTATGGCGCAGAGGTGTGGTTAATCTTTACCAGAATGGAGAAACCATGATATCTCTGCAGACAGAAGATAAATATCAGATGGAGAGTAAATATGCAGGCTTTAGAATTTATCAATAACATATCGCAGCTGCAAGAGAAGAATTTATTTTTGTTGTATGGCGAAGAACATTATCTGATAGATCAGTGCAAAGAAGCACTGTTAAAAGCTTTTGCGATTCCGTTTCCGGAAATGAATCTGGCTGTATTAAAAGAGAACGTAATCTTTGCAGAAGTTAAAAATGCGTGTTTGCAGGCACCTTGTTTTGCGGATTACAGGGCAGTTGTTTTAGAAGATGTGGATGTCAGTGAAAAAACGTTTTCTTTTGAAAAAATACTGGAAGTATTGCCTGAACAGACGAAATTAGTGTTGTATTATTCCAAAAAGCCGGATATGCGCAAGGCTGTATATAAAGAAATCAAGAAGAAAGCCGTCTGTGCAGAAGGAGATAGTTTAAAAGAAGATGCACTGTTGAAATGGCTGATAAGCAGTGCAAAGAAAGAGGGAATACGGCTTGCAAAGCCGGTAGCGGAGCTGCTAATTGAAATTTGCGGAAGTGAGATGTATGCGCTGAAAAAGGAATTGGAGAAATTGAAATACGCGCAGATATTTCAACCGACTGAAGAAGATTTGCGGAATATTGTTGCCGGAAGTAGAGAATATGATATTTTTAATTTTCACAATGCGATGATGGCGGGAAATTATAGCGAAGCATTTAATATTTTTGAAAAACTTCGCAGGGATAGAAGCGCATTAATGGGATTTATCGGTTTGCTGGTTTCTAAATTCTCCCCAATGTATATGGCACGCCAATGTGCAGATGCAGGAATGAATGACCGGCAGATTGCCGAACGATTAAGCGAAGCAACTGGAATAAAACATTACCCGGCTTTGTTTGCGGCACGGGATTGCCGAGATTTTCAGTTGGAGCAAATCAGGCGGGCATTGCAGGAACTGGAGCAGGCTGATCGGGCTTTAAAGACGGGAGGAAAATTGCCGGAATACAAACTGATGTTTTTGAAAATTTATGGGAAAGTGTAATATAAAAACTCGTATTGGCCAATACGAGTTTTTGCTTTTTGCAACATTTGCTATTCGAATAGAAAATTCACTAAAATTTATTTTGCGAGCTTTTTCGCAAGAGACGCCTTCGTGCGTGCTGCTTTGTTGGCATGAATGATACCTTTGGTAACAGCCTTGTCTACTTTGCTGACAGTCTCGTTGTAAATGCTGGTAAGATCTTCTGCTTCGGAAGCCACAGCAGCATCAAATTTTTTAAGTTGAGTCTTGAGAGCAGATTTGAGGACTCTGTTTTCAGCGGATTTTCTCTCTATAACTTTAATGCGCTTTTTGGCCGACTTGATATTAGCCATAATTTCACCTCTTATACAATATTTTGATTAACATTGAAATAATACCACAGGAATATGCTGATTGCAAGGGATTTTTCCAATAATTTTGTGCAGAATAGGATTTATCTACACAAAAGAAGGAGAAAAGCAATATGGTTTCCAGAAGAACGGATTTGGCGATTGAACTGCAGGAAGGATTGAAGCAGCCTTTATGTGGAGTACGCAGGGAAGAAAAGAGATTGGAGAACGGAATTTCCTATATGCGAGTAAATATTGAGGAAGAACAGGCGAGTAAGGAATTGGGTAAACCTTGTGGAACCTATCTTTCGCTGCAGTGGGAGGATATGGCGGGTAAAAGTAGAGCTCAATTACATGAGTTTTCTATGCAGGCAGCAAAAATGATCAGGGAATTGCAGGGAATAAAGCAAGCAAAGAGGATTTTGGTTGCTGGATTGGGAAACCGGAAAATTACCCCGGATTCATATGGACCACGTGTATGTGACAGATTATTTGTAACACGGCATCTATTGCATTCAACTCCGGATTTTCTGCAGGAGGGATATCGGGAAGTGTGTGCCATTGCACCGGGTGTTATGGGAGTGACCGGTATGGAGACCTGTGAAATTATCAAAGGGGTGGCTGATTTGGTAGAACCGGACCTGATTGTGGCAGTAGACGCTTTAGCCTCAGAAAAAACGGAACGAATCGGTGCGATTTTACAAGTCAGTGATACAGGAATACAACCGGGTTCGGGCTTGGGAAATGCGCGTAGAGCACTGGATGCTGCTTATTTGGGAACAAATGTTGTCTCCATGGGAATCCCAATGGTGACTTATGCTTCGGTTATTGCAGAAGGTCTGGTGAGAGAAGCTTTTCGGGGAAAAGCAAATGAGCAGGATATCAGACAATTTATGGAAGCAATCAATTCTGCTCAGGGAGCAGAACTGATTGTTACAACCCGGCATATTGACGTGTTGGCAGATAAAGCGGCCGAAGCGACGGCAATGGCCCTCAACATGGCGCTACATCCGGGATTTGATGCTGAATTAGCAGCATTGCTGGCAGATTAAAGCAGGCCGGGTATAAAACTGATTTTTCCTGAATAGAAATAAGTCAGGAACGAGGAGGTTTTACTATGAGGCAATCAAAAATGCGAATCATGACGCTGATATTTTGTCTGGCAACATTGATCTGTATGTTGCAGAACCAAATGGATGGACGGGCAGATTCCACGGAGGAAGCCTCTGTTTTTCGTTTGTATCCCAAAGAAACCAGTGCCTTTGCCTGGCTGCTGCCTTCGGTGGAAGAAGCGGCAGAAAAGGAATACGAATGCTTTCTTCCTTTTTTTGGAAAAGAGGAAGGCGAACAGGCAGAAGAGGGTAGTGAGTTCAGTGTTTCGGGAGAAGTACATATACTGATTTACCATACACATACAACAGAAGCGTATCGGATGGATGGGACGGATGTTTATGAAGAATCCGGATTCTCGCGCACAAAGAATAATGAACAGAATATCGTTCGCGTAGGAGAAGAACTAAAAAAACTGCTGGAAGAGAAAGGGTTTCGGGTCATTCATGATACAACAGATCATGAGCCGCCAAAGTTAGCCACGGCATATGAACGATCTGAGCAGACTATGCGCTATTATCAGGAAAAATATCCAGATATGGATTTGTATATTGACCTGCATCGGGATGCTGCAGATGTGGAAAAAAGTAAAGACGATGTCGTTATACTTGATGGAAAGCGTTGTGCGCGCATCATGTTTGTAGTAGGTAAGGGAACTAAATATGAGGATAAACCGGATTTTGATGCTAACTATGCGCTGGCAGAGCGGCTGACGCAGCAGCTGGATACTTATGACGCGCGTTTTACACGGGACATTCGTATTAAAGACGGAAGATATAATCAGCATATCAGTAATATGTGTTTGCTGATTGAAGTTGGACACAATGCCAATACATTGCAGGATGCACTGAAAAGCACTTATTATCTGGCAGAAGCAATTGCTGATACCGTTCGCATAGTTGATTAGCATCTCCAAAGCGTGTATAATAATGTTTACTTAAAAGATGCGGTAGGAGATGTGATATGGATAGCAGAGATCGCCCCATTGGTTTTTTTGATTCGGGCGTAGGCGGCCTTTCTGTACTGAAACATGCGATTGCGGAATTACCTAATGAAGATTTTTTGTTCTATGGTGATTGCGCTAACGTTCCTTATGGGGAAAAGACGCCGGAAGAAGTGCGTAGCCTGACGATGTCCTGTTGTGATTTACTGTATAAAAAAGGAGCGAAAGCGCTGTTAATTGCCTGTAACACAGCAACAAGCGCTGCAATCCATGCCATGCGGGAAAAGTATCAGATGCCGGTAGTCAGTATGGAACCGGCAGTGAAGCCGGCTAATCTCAGCAAAAAGCCGGGAAAAATTCTGGTGATGGCCACTCCGGGAACGATTGCAAGCAGTCGTTATGCACGATTGGTAGATCGTATTGGATGCAGAGAACGGCTGATTGATTTACCTTGTGGGGGATTAGCGGATCTGTTGGAACATGGTGAATTTGAAAGCCCGGAAATCAGAACTTATTTGCGGGAAAAATTACAGCCATTTTCCGGCTGCGAAATTTCAGGAATTGTAATTGGATGTACGCATTACTCATTTATAACGGAGCAGATATCTCAGGCGGCGCATGAAATATTGCGGGGAGCCTGCGATATTTACGATGGGATGTACGGTACGGTAAGGCATTTAAAAACATTGCTGCAGGAGCAGCAGTTAGATAGCCAGACACCTGGCGGTAATGTACAGTTATTCGCTTCCGGAGATCAAAAACATCTGGAAGTTATGAAAAAAATTTTGGAAATTTAAAGAAAAGATAGAAAGCAGACGGAACATTTTGACAAATGATTCCGTCTTATTTTATAGAAAAAAGT
>CAMEMG010000035.1:0-13778 GCA_945927325.1 uncultured Clostridia bacterium
GCTAAGTTTTCATGCCGCACCGATTGTGCAAGTCTTTTGCTTTAATGGCTCAGTACCAAAGTGAGAAATTTTATTTCAAAAAGGATGATTTATCTGATGCAATACCCTGAAAAACTGGATCTGGCTTTTTTACCCACCCCTATTTATCCCCTGAAAAAACTTTCCGCCCAATATAGCAAGGAAATATATATCAAACGCGATGACCTGACCGGTATCGAAACTTCCGGCAATAAAATCCGCAAGCTGGAGTATTCTCTGGCCGAAGCGCTGCGCGAAGGCGCGGATCTGGTTATCACCTGCGGCGGCATTCAATCCAACCACTGCCGCGCTACCGCATATGCCGCTGCGCGCCTTTCTCTGAAATGCTGCCTGCTGCTGCGCGGCAATGAAGCCGGTGAAGCCAACGAAGGCAACTATTTTCTGGATAAACTGGCAGGCGCGGAAATCGTCATCCGCGACCCCGCTACCTTTAACGGCCACGCTGCGGAACTGATGGAAGAACTCGCCCAAAGCTACCGTGCCCGTGGGTATCATCCCTATATCATTCCCATGGGCGCCAGCAACGGCATCGGCACCTTCGGCTACCTCAACTGCATGGATGAGATTCTGCAGCAGGAGCATGCCATGGGCCTCTGCTTTGATACCATTATCGATGCTGTCGGTTCGGGCGGGACCTATGCCGGGCTGTATGCCGGCAATCAGCTGCGCAAAGCCGGAAAACGCATTACCGGCTTCAACGTCTGCGATACCGCGGAACAATTCCAACGGGAAATTGCGGGAATTCTGCAGGAGACGGCCTCTTATCTGCACTGTGCACCCTTTGATACTTCCGCTATTGAAATCATTGATGGCTACGTCGGCCGCGGCTATGCGTTGAGCCGCCCGGAGGAGCTGGCCGCATTGGCCGAGCTAGCCCGCACCGAGGGCGTGGTGCTGGATCCCGTCTATACCGGCAAAGCCTATTTCGGCTTCCTGCATGAGCTGCCCAAAGGCACCTTTGCCGACAGCAAACGCATTCTCTTCCTTCACACCGGCGGCCTTTATGGGTTGTTCCCCAAGGAAGACGAATTCGATTTCTAACCCCCTCTATTATCTGCTCTATAGGCGGCATTGCATGAAAAAAAATCCTCCGCATGCTCTCACATACGGAGGATTTTTTTCACTTTTTTCAGATATGCCCCTGCCGGCAAAGGCCATTTGCACCGAGTTGATTCACATTTGGGCCATATCGCTCCGGCGCATGCCCTTTTGAGCAGCCTCGCCTTTCTCACCCTGCATAGCACAGGTTTTCAAAATAGGTTTCCTCCCATTCATAGTCGGAAAAAACATAATCCTCATAATACTTCAATTTCAATTGCAGACGTACCACGCTGCCGTCCTCCAATTTCAAATCTGCCCAGGTACCATCCTGCGCAAAACAGATGGGGTAGCATCTTGTCCCGACCGGTAAAGTTTCTGCGCCGTTTTCGCCGGTTACCTGCAAATCTTTACGCACCGTAAGCCAACGCTCCTCCGGGAAGCTTTCTTCCTGATTCAGCGTCAGCGTATCGCTCAGCGGAACCAGCAGCCCTTGCGCATTCGGGCCGTATTGGCGGGTGGCAATCCAGGTCCCCAATGCATCCACTACTTCATTGACCCAGAATTCTTCCGCTTCCAGCCGCAGCGAGCCCGCCGTCTGCCCGACTTCTTCCAGCGAAATCGACCCTGAGCAATCTATGCGCATCTGCACAATGACGTAATCCGAAGAAGCAACATCGCCGCAAATCAACAGGTCATATACCGCATCCTGCGCATCGAAATCCACCAGCACCATGCTCTCCAAATAACAGTAGCTGAGCGAAAACTGCTGATCGCCCACCATAAAAACCACATTATATTCGGGTTCATTCATCTGGTAACTAAACTCCTCCGCAGTTCCATCTCCATCCAGGTCATACACAAAACAAGTCTCCTGCGTCCGCTCCCAATCTTCATTTTCCCAATCTGCCAGAATCAGTTTCTCCGCTTCGAGAACGGAAGAACTCTGCTCCGAAAGCTGCGATGCACCGCCGGACACGGAAGAATGCTTTTCCTCGGCCGGTGCACAGGCGCACAGCGCCAACAGCAGCACCATCATCAGACCAATTACCTTTTTCATCTTCTTTCCTTTCCGCACTTCTTCAGAGAAGGCTTTGACATGATTGTGCGCGCCTGCTTCCACAAGCCGCCGGCTTCCCTTGCCGCTTCGCATGCGACCAGGCGGGAAACCTCTCAAAGCGCGCCATCTGCATAAGTTCAAAGGCTTTTCTTTAATTATATACCACAATGGGCCATAAAAAAAGACACTTACCATATTTCCGGGCAGCAAAAAGAGCTGCGGCATGCGCAGCTCTCTGCAAAAGCAACCCGATTCCTTTTTACGCACTTTCCCTTGGCAATATCACCTTGACACAGGTGCCCTCGCCGGGCACGCTCTGCATCTCGATTTTTGCGTTGTGAAACAGCGCACCATGCTTGACAATGGAAAGGCCCAGCCCTGTGCCGCCCGTCTGTCTGGAATGGCTCTTATCCACCCGGTAGAACCGTTCAAACACTTTTTCCTGTTCCTCCCGCGCAATCCCGATGCCGGTATCCTGTACCGCGATTTCCACCGTCTCGGGAGTAGGCGTCACAGTCAGGCAGACGCTGCCGCCTGTGCGGTTATATTTAATGGCATTATCGCAGAGGTTATACAACATCTCATCCAGAATAGCGCGGACTCCGTTTACCTCCCCTTCCTGCCCTTCTACCTGCAGATGCACCTGTTTTCCGGCTGCTGCCGGCTCCAGCCGTTCCATGACCTGTCTGGCCAAGGCCAGCATCGGTACCTGCTCCCGCTCCAGCTGTACATTGCGTTCATCCAACTGCGATAGCCGGATGATATCCTCCACCAGCCGGATCATGCGCGTAGCCTCCTGCTTGATACGCCCGGCAAAAGCGGGAATATCCTCTGCCTTGACCATGCCGCTCTGCATAATCTCGGCATAGCCGGCAATCGAAGTGAGCGGCGTTTTGAGCTCATGAGAGACATTGGCGGAAAACTGCCGCCGCAATTGCTCTGCCTGTACTTTTTCCGTCACATCCAGAATAAAAACGGTGACTCCGCTGCGCACGCCGTCCGTATAAACCGGATTGGCCATCAGCGCATAACTCTTACCGCCTATCTGCAGCGTTTGCTCGGCATTTTCGCCGTTCAGCGCCTGCTCTACCGCCTGCAGCAGCTCCGGGCTGCGGTTCAGGCCAATGACATGGTGCCCGACTGCCTGATCGCTTTGCTGCTCAAACAATTCGGCCGCGCTGTGGTTCAAAGCCACTACCTTCTTTTCGCGATTGAGCAGCAGAAATCCTTCGCTCATATTTTCGGTTATCGCTTCCAGTTCATCGCGATTGGCGCGCAGCTCACGCATTTGAGCCGCAATTTTATGTTTCTGTGTAATCATGCGGTAAAGCAAAGGCGAAAGCTCATCGTAGGCCTCGCTCTGCTCGGGATTCTCCAGATCGATCTCATTGATCGGCTCCACAATGCGCCGTGCCGTCTGATACGAAAGCACCGCTCCCAAAATCAGGACTACCGCTGCAATACAGAAAATAATCTTGAGCATATCCAGAAACAACCGGTAGACTGTGCGCTGCTGGCAGGAAACGCGCAGCACGCTGCCATCTTCCAGGCGCAGTGCATAGTAAAGCGTCTTGGAGCCAAACGTGGAGGAATCGCGTTCAGCCTGCCCTCTGCCCGTTTCCAGTGCCTGCTGCACTTCCGGGCGGTCGCTGTGATTTTCCATGGCCGCCGCATCGGTATCGCTGTCGAAAAGCACATTGCCCGCCGCATCAATCCAGGTGACTCGCTCCTGCGGATCAAAGTCGGAGAAATAATCTATCCCCTCCTGCCGTACTGCCTGAGCAATATATTCCGCTTCACCGGCCAACATTTCCAGCGAACGCTTTTCAAAATAATCATAGGTAAATGCCATCACCGCTGCCATGGAGATCACCAAAATCAGCGCAGAAATGAGCATCATCGTCTTGAAAATCCGTTTTCTCATAATTCATCCCGCATTCTGTAGCCAACGCCGCGAACCGTCTGGATTTGTTCGCCGCTATCGCCCAGCTTCTGGCGCAGCGTCTGTATATGAACATCCACCGTGCGCGTCCCGCCGCCATAATCATAGCCCCAGATTTTGGCCAGCAGCTGTTCCCTTGTAAAGGCAAAGCCGCAATTCTGTGCCAAAAATTTGAGCAGTTCGTATTCTTTCAAAGTCAGGGTAACCGCCTGACCGCCGGCCTGCACCGTATGCTTGCCATCGTCGATGACAATGCTTCCGATGCGGATCAGCTCTTTCTCCCGTTTGCGCGCACTGCGCCGCAGCAAAGCCTTGACGCGTGAAATCAATTCAATCATCTCAAAAGGCTTAGCCAGGTAATCATCTGCACCGCTATCCAGCCCCACCACTTTGTCATAGACACTGCCCTTGGCGGTGAGCATCAGTACCGGCAATTCGGCCGTAGCACCATTGCTGCGCAATTCCTTTAAAATGGAGATACCATCCTGCCCGGGCAGCATGATATCCAGCAGCACCAGCTCGGGCTTTTGCTCATGCATGGCGTTCCAGAAATCCGCGGCACAGGAAAAGCCTTCTGCCCGAAGGCCGCTGCCACACAGTGTATAGACTACCAGTTCCCGGATGTTGCGGTCGTCTTCCACGTAATAGATCATTGTTCCTCACTCCTGTGAATGCCGGTGATGGCATATTCCACCCATTCGGCGATATTGACAGCATGATCGCCAATGCGTTCATAGTATTTGGCAATCATCAGAAAATCGATGCATTGCGAACCGTTGGCAGCATTCTGCGTAATCAGGCCGATCAATTCCTGCTTAATATCGTCAAACAGGCCATCGACGATATCATCCATCGCCATCACTTCCTGCGCCAAGGCGAGATCGCGGCGGACAAACGCATCAATCGCTTTGGAGACCATATGCTGCGTCACTTCTGCCATCTGCGGCAGATGTTCCAGCTTCTTGATATACGGTTCCCCGGCCATGAAGGTGACCAGCTCGGAGATATCCCCCGCCTGATCGCCAATGCGCTCCATATCCGTAATCATTTTCAGGGCGGCCGAAATAAGGCGCAGATCTTTCGCCACCGGCTGCTGATGCAGCAGCAGCTTCATGCAAATGGCTTCTATGCTCCGTTCCTTCTCATCGATCTCAGCATCGAATTCCTTGGCTTTCCGTGCCTGCGCCACATCCTGCCCAATCAATGCCTGCGCGGCACTTTGAATTGCCGCTTCGATCAAGGCACCCATTTCAATGAGCTGTGTATTGAGCAGTTCCAGCTGCTCATCGAATCTGCTTCTCATATCAACCGAACCTCCCTGTGATATAATCCTCGGTGCGTTTATCTTTGGGCATGGAGAAAACTTCATCCGTTTTGCCGTATTCCACCACTTCTCCCAACAGGAAAAACGCCGTCTGATCCGAAATACGCACTGCTTGCTGCATATTGTGCGTCACCATAACAATCGTATAATTTTCTTTTAATTGTAGCGCAAGATCTTCAATTTTGGAAGTGGAAATAGGGTCGAGCGCCGAAGTCGGTTCGTCCATCAGCAACACTTCCGGCTCTACCGCCAATGCGCGGGCAATGCACAACCGCTGCTGCTGGCCACCCGAGAGCCCAAGCGCGTTCTTTTTCAGGCGATCCTTGGCTTCATCCCAGATAGCCGCATCCCGCAGAGATTTTTCCACGATCTCATCCAGCCGGGCTTTGTTGTGAATGCCATGGGTACGCGGGCCGAAGGCAACATTATCATAGATGCTCATGGGAAAGGGATTTGGCTTTTGGAAGACCATGCCCACCCGTTTGCGCAGCAGGTTGACATCCATTGCCTTGCTGTAGATATCCTCACCGTCCAGCAGGATGCTGCCGGTAATACGGCAGCCCTCCACCAGATCATTCATGCGGTTGAGTGATTTGAGCAGTGTGGATTTTCCGCAGCCGGAAGGCCCGATAAAGGCCGTAATCTCCTTTTCCCCGATTTCCAGATGAATCCCCTTCAGCGCCTGAAAGCTGCCGTAAAAGAGATCCAGATCATTGATTTCAAACTTTTTCATAAAACTCTCCTTTTGCTCAGCCGGCGCTCTTGGCATTGATTTTTTTAGCCAAAAAGGCCGAAAGTGCGTTGATACCGATGACGATAACCAGCAGGACCACTGCCGTAGCATAAGTCTGATTGATATAAAGCCCCTCGCTGGAAAGTGCATACATATGGACAGACAGCGTGCGAGCCGAGTCCAACAGACTGCTCGGTACCTCGGGCACAGTCCCCGCCGTATAAATCAATGCCGCCGATTCGCCGACAATGCGGCCGATGGCTAATATTACACCGGCCAAAATCCCCGGGACCGCAGAAGGCAGCACAATCTTAAATACTGTGCGCAACCGGCCTGCTCCCAGCCCAAAGCTGCCCTCCCGGAAAGAATCGGGCACACTTTTGAGCGCTTCCTCGGTGGTGCGCATAATGGTCGGCAGTACCATAATAGCCAGCGTGCAGGCTCCGGAAATCAGGCTCAGCTTCCATCCTGCCCAGTTGACGAAGAACAGCATGCCAAATAGGCCGTAGACGATGGAGGGGATGCCGGTAAGCGTTTCCGCAGTCAGCCGCACAAGCCCGACCAGTTTATTTCCCTTGCCCGTATATTCCACCAGATAAATGGCTGCTCCCACGCCCAGAGGCAAACTGATGAGCAATGCCAGAACTACCATGAGCAAAGTGTTGATGAGCGCCGGCATTAACGAGACGTTGGTGGAGTTGTATTTCCAGGCAAAGAGATCCAGGCTCAGATGCGGTATGCCCTTCACCAGAATATAGCCCACCAGAAACAGCAGTACTACCGCCGTAATTGCCGCCGCTGCGCGCACCAGACTGCGCTGCACTGCCGCACAGATGCGCTGTATACGCGGCATTCGCTTCTGACGGTTTTGTTGCCGCTGCGCAGAGGAAATCCTTTGCATCATACTTTCTCCGACCTCCTTTTGAGAGCGCTAAAGCTGAGGTTGATAATCAGAATAAAGACAAACAGCACCAGTGCCGTGGCAATGAGCACTTCCCGATGTAAATCGGCAGCATAGCCCATTTCCAGCACGATATTGGTCGTAAGCGTGCGAATGCCTTTTAAGAGGTTGCCGGTAATGCGCGGCTGGTTGCCGGCCACCATCATGACCGCCATCGTCTCGCCGATCGCCCGGCCGATGCCTAGCACAATCGCTGCCATCACGCCCGATCGGGCTGCCGGGAACAGGATCTTAAATACGCTGCGCTCGTGCGTGGCTCCCAACGCCAATGCTCCTTCATAATAGGAATCAGGCACCGCATCCAACGCCGATTTGGAAACGGTAATGATGGTGGGCAAAATCATGATGCCCAACAGGATAGAGGCTGTGAGAATGCTGCTGCCCAGCACAGGCACAATCACCACCAACCCAAAAAAACCATAGACCACCGAAGGAATGCCTGCCAGCAGCTCTATCGCCGGATTCAGCAACTTTGCCACCGGCCTGGAAGCAAAGCGCGAGAGATAGAGCGCTGTCAAAATGCCGATTGGAACGCCCAGCAACAAAGCACCGGCCGTGATATACAGGCTGCCTACAATCATAGGCAAAATGCCGTAGATATCGTTGCCCGGCCTCCATTCCTTACCTGTCAGAAATTTAAAAAGCCCCACTTCCCCAATTGCCGGTATTCCGTTGGCAAACAGGAATACGCAAATGAGCACAACCGCCAGAATACTGACGCAGGCAGAGGCCAGGAACAACACTTTAGCCAGGCTTTCCTTCACTCTGCTGAAATTTTTCCTTTTGATCTGTTTCATACGCATTGATTCCTTTACGATACTGCCCTTCGCAGTTTTTCGCCTTATCTGATTTTCTTCTATTCTATATTAAAGAATATCGCCCATTTTTCAGGGAAACATACAGATTACATCAAATCTATGTAAAATGAATTTACAGAAGATTGATTTTTCGCCCTTTCCCGGAGCAAAACGGAAAAGGCAGTTTTAAATACACTTCTATGGGGTATTTAATATTAAGAAAGTATTTTTGTTTTCAGCCTTTCCCGCCGCTTTGCGGCACGTTTCTCCGCTTTCAAATCAAAGGAATTATGATGCTTATGAAAAAAAACCGGAAGACCATTGTCGTACTCGTGCTGTTCCTTGGCCTGCTTTGTTATACCGTTTTCGCCTTGCATGCGTTGCCCGCTGCCCCGGTGGAAGCGGAATTTGCCGATCAGGTACAGTATGAAGAGGCGTTTGCCGCCTACGAAGCGCAGGTAAAGCAGACACACGCCTACCTGACCATCGGCCTGCTGATTGTGGGCGCTTTGGGCTTTGCCCTGGAAGCCGCCCCGGTCGCCGTCATTGCCATGGTCATGCCGATCTATCTGGGATTGACCGGAATTCTGAATTTTAATCAGGCATTTTCCGGCTTTGCCAATTCCACCGTCGTTCTCTTTGCCGGCATGTTCATCCTGGGTGCTGCCATGTTTCAGACCGGGCTGGCACAGCGCCTTGGCGCCTCAGTGGTGCGCCTCTTTGCCGGCTCCGAGCGCAGGCTGTGCCTGGGCGTTATGCTGCTGACCGCAGTCATGTCTGCCTTTTTATCCAATACGGGAACGGTCGCAGTGCTGCTGCCCGTCTGCATCGGCATTGCCGATTCCCAGGGCTGGAGCCGCGCCAAGCTGCTGATGCCCATGGCGATTCTTTCCTCGGCCGGCGGCATGTGCACCATGATTGGCACGCCGCCCAACCTTACCGTCAACGCCGTACTCAATGCCTATGGCTATGAGAGCCTGGGATTTTTTGATTTTGCCTGGTTCGGCATTCCCGCCACCCTGCTGGCCATTGCCTATTTTTCCCTGCTGGGCCGAAAAATCATTCCCGAGCGCGCACACAACGAAGTCGCCGCTGCCCCTGATAAAGAAAGCGGGCAAAGCACCAAAAAGCAATGGATCGCCGGAGGTATTTTATTGCTGGTCATCCTCATGATGGCGCTGGATATTGTGGATCTGGCGCTGGTGGCCGCAGCCGGAGCGCTGCTCTGTGTCATTACCGGCTGCATCGGCGAAAAGGAAGCTTATCAGGCCATCGACTGGTCTACCATCTTCCTTTTTGCAGGCGCTCTCTCGCTGGCCAATGCTATGGCCTCCACCGGTGCGGGTTCCATTCTTGCAGACCTTTGCATCCGCGCCCTGGGCGGCAACCCCAGCCCGTACATGCTCTTTACAGTGCTGTTCCTCGTCTGCGGCTTGCTGACGCAGTTTATGTCCAACACCGCTTCGGCGGCGCTGCTCTGCCCCATCGGCCTGGAAATTGCGGGTGCGCTGGGCGTTTCACCGCTGACCGTCGTGCTCGCGCTGGGCTTTTCTGCCTCTGCTGCCTACTTTACGCCGGTGGCAACGCCGCCCAATACCCTCATCTGCGGACCGGCCAATCTGAATTTTATGGATTATGTGAAAATCGGCGGACCGCTCTTCTTGCTGACTTATCTGCTGGCACTGCTGATCATTCCCCTGCGCTGGCCCTTTGTTCTGTAAAAGCGAACCACCGGCCGCGCTCGGCGAACCTGCATAAAAGCAAAAAGAGATTACCCCGGCCGCGGGCAATCTCTTTTATGTTATACTGACCATACAGGCCATTTTTACAGGAGGAACCTCACATGGATTGTTTGGAACTGCAACAGCCGACGGCCGCCCATGAAGCGGCTGTCATGGAATATCGTGCGGAAATGCTGGCGCACAACCAGAGTTTTGACGGCTGCGCCGGCCTGGAAGACGCACCGGATTATGCCCAATGGCTGGATACAGAGCACTGGCTGCAAACGCGCTATGGATCGGGCTATTCCCCTTCCACCATCTGGCTGGCCATCCGCCGCAGCGACGGCCGCCTGGTAGGTATGCTGGATTACCGGCATACTCTGACAGATTTCCTGCTGCGCTATGGCGGAAATATCGGTTACAGCATCCGCCCCAGCGAAAGGTGCAAAGGCTATGCCAAAGAAATGCTGCGCCTGGCTTTAGCCGAATGCAAGGCCATGGGCGCCAAAAAAGTGCTGATCACCTGTGATTCGGATAATGCCGCTTCCCAAAAAGTCATTTTAAGCCAGGGCGGCTGCCTGGAAAACGCCGTGCCCGATGAAAGCGGGCTGGGCCATTCCGGCACTATCCTGCGCTACTGGATCACGCTATAATAATTTCCTGCGAAACATAAAAAAGCGCCTGCACAACTTCGGCTGTACAGGCGCTTTTCCTTTATTCGGATTGTTTCTCCGGCTGCGTGTTCTGATGCTCGCGCGTATATTTCAACCATTTGGCAAATCCATAGCAGGTGTTGACAGCCATTGCGGCGACTGTCACCAGCATAATATAGCTGCCCGAATTGAAATACAAAAACGCATAGAGGATCAGCGTCATCATCCAGGCATACCATTGCTCGCTATAACGGAGCAGCAGCAAAATACCGTTGGCCATACCGCAGGCAGCCGCAAAAGCATCCAGATAGGAATCGGCCGCGCCGGGAATTTGATTGATCAGGTATCCGCCTGCCATGCTGAAAACAATAATGCCCAGCACGATGAAGACATCCTGCTTCCAGGAAAGGCGCTTGACCACTGTCTCCTCTTCACGCACCGCATCGGGGTACTTAGTCCATTTCACAAAGCTGACGATGTCGATTGGCACCCAGAAACACATGGTGACAATGGCGATAGAATACCAACCCATGGCCAGGCAGATCACCAGCTCGGGGATTTCGATCAGAAAAAGATCCACCATGAAATTCATTTTGCTCTGCTTGGAAATCAACAGTTCACAGACCGGATTTGCCAGCACGGCAACCACCGAACAGACCACCACCAGCGGATTGGACATATCCTCCAGCATCATTTCAGGCAAAAAGATGACAAAGAGCGCAGTGATGACAAAGACGATGACCAGATACCATATCTGGTAAGGCGTAAAGGATTTAAAAAAGTTCTTTGTTTTCGCGTTCATAGCAAACTCGCTTTCTTACAGGGAAATATAATTTTTAAGCCGCGGAAAAGCCCGCAGGCAGTTTTCATAGTAGACGGCCGCAAACTCTTCCGGAGAGAAGATGCGTTCGATGCTTTCATCGTATTCCTCCAGCTGCGCCAAATTGATGGGCGGGCAGAAATCGGTGCCGTACAGCATTTTAGGCAGCACTTTTTCCCGTGGCCTGGAACAGATCGCCCGGTCAAACAAGGCGATGGCCGCGCCGATATCCGCAGCCTCTTTGGTGCCCGTCTCATAAGCGCCGGAAAAATCGGTATAGATATTATCATGCTCGGCCACAATGCGGATGCATTCTTCAAAATTGGGATCATCCATATGTGCGGCGATAAAATTCACCTGCGGAAAATCTTCCGCGGCCCGGGCAATATATCTGGCCGAAGAGCCTTCGATATCCTGATCCGACGGCAGCACCAGGGAGCAAAGCCCGGTATGAAAGGTAACCGAGAGCTGATGCCGGGCGGCAAAAGCATAAATGGGATACATGCGCGCATCGTTTGCCTTGCCTGCCTGATAACTCAAAAATACTTTAAGCCCTACTACTTTGCAGCGCTCCAACAACCCCTCAATTCGCTCCAACTGAGGCGGAATCGGCTGCTTCAAATCAATACAGGGGCACAAAAAAAGCCGGTCATCGCCGGCTGTCAACTCTTCACATTCGGGGTTCGGAAAAATATGCTCGGGAAACTGCATTACCAAAGCATATCCATCTGTACGCGCAAAGTAGGCATCGCGGATCTCTCTGCTCACAATATGTGTATGACAATCGATCCTGAGGCCGCTGTAATGCGCGGCATTGCTTTTCAGCTGCTTCTTTTCCATAAAGAAAACAAACTTCCTCTTCTCATGATATTTTTGCTGCGGCAGATTACTCCTGCCCAACGGCTACTTATTATAGCATAGAGGCCATCATTTGTAAACCATTCCCAGTTCATTTTTTACGGACAGCTTTTGCGGGCAGAAAAACCAGAAAAGCCCGGCATTTTGCAACGCCGGACTTTTTGGGGATCAGTATCTGAGTTTATTTGTGGGTTTAGATTATTTTATAATTTCGTTCCAAGTCACACTCTCACCTGTGAAAATGCTCTTGACCTGTTCGGAAGTCAGTTCCTCTACAACGCTTTCGTTATTGACGATGACCGCGATGCCGTCCATAGCGATGACGGTAGGAATCAGGCCTTTTTCCAGCTCGCTGTCCTTCAATTCTCTGGAAGCCATACCGATATCGCAGGTGCCGTCGATTGCCCAAGCCATACCGTTGGAGGAGTCGCTCTGTTGCACTTCAATTTCTGCATTCGTATTGATTGCCAGATACGCTTCTTTGAGTTTTTCCATAACCGGAGTGACGGAAGAGGAACCTGCTACCACGATCTTACCTTCGGGCTTGCTGCCGCTATAAGCTGCCGCATCATCTGCCACTGTAACATAGCCTGCTTCTTCAATAACCTTCTGGCCTTCTGCGCTCATGATGAAGTCGATGAAATCCTGCGCAACCTCGCTCAAGCCTTCTTTTACTGCGATGTTGAAGGGACGTGCCACCTGATAGGTGCCTGCTTTTACGTTTTCCACGCTGGCTTCTACCCCATCAATTTTGATTGCCTTGACGGTATCATTCAGGGAGCCGAGAGAGATATAGCCAATAGCGTAAGCATTGCCCGCTACTGCCGTCATCATAACGGAAGTGCTGCTGGTGGTATCTGCTTCCACCGTCGTCATATCCACTTTATTGCCGTCTGCATCCTTTTCTTCAATGCCGAACAGTTCAATAAATGCGCCTCTGGTGCCGGAACCTTCTTCGCGGGAGATGACCTTGATCTCTTTAGAAGTATCAAATGTGCTGACCGGTTCGCTTACTTCAGAGGACGTACCGGGCTCGGAAGGTGTAACGACTTCCTCTTTTTTGCAGCCTACTGCAGAAAACAGAAGCATAGCTGCCATAACCAACATAAGAATCTTTTTCATTGTTTTACCTCACTGAAAAATTTTTAATTACCTTATTTTTTCCTTACGCACACAGATTAACCCGAATGCATCAGAAACACATATGAGATATATCAAATCCTTGTAAAAAAACTCTTTTCACTCCATAGCTTTCCCAGGCAGAAGAATGCTATTCTTTCTGCCGGCAGCAAGCCTATGTGAAACTGCCTCTGCAAAATAAAACTCCTCCGTATGTTTGCATACGAAGGAGTTTCAGATACTTTTGGCGCAAAAGATATATTACACAGTTCTGTGCAGCAGCAGGATTCCCGCAATCGCCCCTGCCAGAATCATCGGCGCTAACCTGACGAACAGCCATTCCAATGCATGAAAGGTCACTCCGATGACAGCAGTCTCAGGCGCGGCGTAATCCCACTTCAAATACGGGCTATGCAGCAGCAACAAAGTGATAAAAGCTGCCACAACCGCTGCGCACAATAAGATAAGCAGCCAGCGAAGCAGCTTCCGCTTTGCCGCCTTCCTTTGGGCAAACTGCAGGTTGATTCCCTCCAGCTTTTCGGCAATCGCCTTTATATCCTCTGCCTTTGCTTCGGCCACAGTTTCCCCGAGCAAAGTGCTCACCGGCGTTTCCAACACTTCCGACAGAGAGAGCAGCATATCAGAATCAGGAACCGATAATCCGGTATCACATAGTTAAAGATATTGGTATCATTCAATCAATTTTGCCGATA
>CAMEMG010000036.1:0-13704 GCA_945927325.1 uncultured Clostridia bacterium
TCTGAAAAGCATTGTAAACACTGGGTTTTTCGGCTTTTTCAAATTATTCCCACTCTATTGTGCCTACAGGCTTCGGGGTGAGATCGTATACAACGCGGTTGATGCCCTCAACCTCATGCGTGATGCGGGCGGTGATTTTATGCAGCAGTGCATAGGGGATCTCTTCGATGGTAGCCGTCATGGCGTCCTTGGTGTTGACAGCGCGAATGATGGCGGGCCAGCCTTCATAGCGTTTGCCGTCTCTTACGCCGACACTCTTGAAATCGGGCACAGAGATGAAGTATTGCCATACTTTTCCTGACAAACCGGCCAGTTCGAATTCTTCCCGCAAAATGGCATCTGCTTCGCGCAATGCATGCAGGCGGTCACGAGTGATGGCGCCCAGGCAGCGCACACCCAGGCCGGGGCCGGGGAAGGGCTGACGCTCGACCATCGAGGTGGGAAGCCCCAACGCTTTGCCGACGACGCGCACTTCATCTTTATAGAGCAGACGGATGGGCTCTACCAGCTGGAACTGCATATCCTCAGGCAGTCCGCCCACGTTATGATGCGCTTTGACGCCATCGCTTTCCAGAATGTCGGGATAAATGGTTCCCTGCGCCAGGAAAGAGATGCCTTCCAATTTGCTTGCCTCTTCATCAAACACTTTGATGAATTCGCCGCCGATGATTTTGCGCTTGGTTTCCGGAGCGGAAACGCCGGCCAGCAGATCCAGGAAGCGGTCGGTCGCGTCTACATAAATGAGGTTGGCATCCATCTGATTGCGGAATACTTCGATTACCTGTTCGCTTTCGCCTTTGCGCATCAGGCCATGATTTACATGTACGCAGACCAGCTGTTTGCCAATGGCTTTGATGAGCAGCGCGGCGACAACGGAACTGTCTACTCCGCCGGACAAAGCCAGCAATACCTTTTTATCGCCGACCTGTTCGCGGACTGCGGCAATCTGCTCTGCAATAAATTGTTCAGCCTGCTGTGCTGTTTGGATGCGTTCCATAGATTCAGGGCGCATATCGTTCATATAAGATCCTCCCAAAAGCAATTAATAAAATTGATTATACAATATTTTAGCATAGGAATGAGAAATTTGGCAATTGGGAACCGAAAAAGAGCAGACTGTTTTACGAAGGCAGAAGGAACCATCGCAAAAGAATTTCGGGAATAAAAGTCAAATTTTCGTTGAGTTGGAAAATTTCAGAGGATATAATAGTGGAGGATATAAAACGGGGCAGGGAGAGATGCCGGAAATGGAGCAGCAAAGGTATGGAACGCAAAGAAACAACTCGCTCGGAGGAGGAAAGTTCCCGGCTTTCCGGGCAGGAGTGGAGCAGGCAGGCATGTGAAGCCGAGGCAAATCAAAGTTGGACAAGAGCGCAGTTTTTATGGGAATGTGCTTTGGTGGAGACGGTGAAAGATTCGGATACAAAAGCCAAAGCGCAATGGTATGGCACAGGGCTTGTAATTCTTTCGCATATTCACGACCTTATGAAGGAGCATTTTGGTTTTCAGGCGAGAACAACGCTGGACCGGTTCTTTTCGAAAGAAGCCTATACGCCGGTCGGAAATTGGAAAAAACTGCAGGAGTGTCAGGACACGCATACTTTGTCGACTGTGTCGAAAAGCGGCATTCTGATGCGCGTATTGTTGGCTTTGATAGTGGGGCTCGGACTTTTTTTGATTTCCTATCCTTTTTCCAAGTTCACCAAGGGGATTGTATTGGGGGCAGGGGTTGTGCTCGTTTTTGCCTTGGCCATTTTGATTGGTAAGCTGACCAACTTCTTTGGCGGGCTCATCGCCCTTTTTGTGGGAACGTATCTGGCGGATACGTTATCCCAGAGCATGTGTAAATGGTTGCATCTTGAAAGCGATCTTGTGGGACTGCTCTACATTCTGCGGATCATCGGGGGCGTGATGGGTATCATTTTGCTGTGCTGGGCAGTGGCCGGGATTCGTGACAATCGCAAGAACATCCGGCGGATCGCCAATGCGCTTAACACCGCCGCTTCTTTAAAACAACTTGCCGAAGAATGCCATGAAGCGGCTGAAACGATTTGTGCGCCGCTGATTCGGGAAGAGATACCGGAAATAGCGGCAATGCGGGCTAAAATGATATACCAGAAAGCTGACCAGTGGGCTTTCCAACGGGTAAAAGGAAGCGCGGAAGAAAGCTGGGGCGATGCATTGGAAATGCAGACAGAGCTATTGGCGATGCGCGATTATTATGCGGATATGCTGGAAATGACAAAAAAATGATAGTGGCAGGCAAGTAGTGCCCGGCCGTGAAAACAGCATCCCCAAAATAATCTTGTTGGGGCAATGAAAAAGCGGAAATATAAAAAGTGGCCCGGGAAGAGAGGCATTCACCTCGTCTAAGGCCACTTTTTCTTTCTTTTTTGATTTGACAAGTGGAGCTGCAGAATTTCCTGGCGAAACAGATGAGAATCCCGGCGGTTTTGCTTAAGGGAACCTCTGCTTATCCGCGCATGGGAGGGCAAGCAGATCCGTTCAATCAGAAAAGTTTTCCCGGATAAAACATTCCGTCTGCTGTTCGATGCAGTTTTCCTTCGTTGTAAAGCTGGAAAGTCAGCTTGCTGACTTGTTGGATGGGCAGTGTAAGGACATCCATACAATTGTTGGAAATATCGCTTACCGTACAGCACCCTACAGAGAGGATATATTCATAGATTGCCTGCCGGTAACGATGATTCTCTGCTGCGCTTTCTTTCGGTGTTTTTGCGGGGGCGGCGGAAAAGAATAGCTTGTATTTGATTTCCTCGCATATGACCCGATCCTCCATCTGCCGCAGCAGAGCCCTGATCCGAAATATGCTCAAGTCATGAACGGCATGACATTTTTCCTGCAGCTCCTCCAGAGTCAGCTTTTCATGTTGACTTAACGTCTGGTAGATTGCATCCTGATACTTCCGGTTTTCAAATTGTTGGGGCGTCATGCCGGGCGGACAGGGCTCTTCCGGGATGGGATAAGCCTTTTCTGCGGAATGCTGCCATTGCGCTTGCTTTTGCTCTATCCGGGATGCAATGGAGCGAATTCCCTGATCCCTGATGTTCCTGGCGGCAAGGAGCTTTTGTTCGGCTTCTGCAAGACGGAGGTTTAGCTCCTCGATTTTCTTTTTCCAACGGATTTTTTCGCCAAATTGCAGGAGCCCCAAAGAAGAAAGAGAGGCCTGCGCTTGGGCTAAATCCGCCCGATCATTCTGTTTCTCGGCTTCAATTTGGGCAGAAGTGATATGGAATGTATCATGGGAGGCGGCTTCCAGGCGTTTGCGCTCTGCGGCTTCCAGGTCGCTGAGCATAGCGCTGCGCTGGCTCTGAGCCTGGGCGGCCGCGGCTTGCCAGGCTTTCAAATCCGCTTGATACTGCTCTTCTGCGGCACGACTTCTTTTCAGAGATTTCTCATACAGTGCTTTTCGGAGTGCGGCTTCTTCCTGCTCTTTAAGCTCAGCCTCCTCTTTTTCCCGGCGCTCGAATGCTTCCCGCCCGGGAAGCGCGCGATACGTTGTTTCCCAGAAGGTCTGGATCATCCTGCTTTCTATCGCAGGCATATAGCGCACGCTGGCTACCTCTCCCAGATTATGGGAATGGAAGGAGGCAGTGAAGTTATTTTCTATTTCAGATTCGCTGTTGAGCCATTGAATCGTATCCCGCACCGCCCGCACCGCGGTCAATTCCGGTGCCTGATCCAACAAGGGGCGGCACTGGCCGTCCAGTATTGTTACAAGCGATTGATAAGCGGCATAGAGCTGATCGCAGATATTTTTGGACGCGGCGGCAAGATCGGCAATTTGGCTGACAGCCGTGCCCCCAAAGAGATCGATCGTTTGGTTTGCTTTCTCCTGCAGTGCGTCGGCGCGCCGATCATATTCCTGCTCTGCTTGCCTGGCAGATTCCTTGATGGTCTGGATGGCGGAAAGCATTTGTTCTGTTGCAGTATTGCTCATAACGATTCTCCTCCCGGATATGGCCGCGATGGTGTGATGGGTTTTGCGAATTTGCAGCTGCTGCAGAGGCTTCGATGAAGCAAGGCAGGCTTTGCAAGGGCCGAAAGACAGCAACGCGCAAAATAAAGGAAAAGAAAGCTGCAGGTTTCTGCGTAATACAGAGGATGCAGCTTTTCATGTCCGCCGGTTTTGCGAGTTCCGGCCGGGTCATTTTGTTTTTAAAAGCACTTGGCTCCCTGTGAGGAGGTTACTCCCATTCCACGGTTGCCGGCGGTTTGCCGGTGATGTCGTAGACGACGCGATTGACGTGGGGCACTTCATTGACGATGCGCGAGGAAACCTTGCCCAGAATTTCATAGGGCACTTCTGCGAAGGTGCAGGTCATGAAATCGCTAGTGCGAATCGCGCGCAGAGCCACTGTGTAGTCGTAGGTGCGGCCGTCGCCCATGACACCGACCGAACGGACGTTGGTGAGTACGGCAAAATATTGATGTGCGTCATAATGAGCGGCTTCCAGCTCCTGGCGGAAAATGGCATCGGCATCGCGCAATATTTCCAGCTTTTCTTTGGTAATATCGCCGATGACGCGAATAGCCAGGCCGGGGCCGGGGAAGGGCTGACGCTCTACCAATGCTTCCGGCAGACCCAGGCGATGGCCGAGCACGCGCACCTCATCCTTGAAAAGGCCGCGCAGCGGCTCAACAATGCCGCGGAAATCCATGCGCTCGGGCAAGCCGCCAACGTTATGATGGCTCTTGATATTGGCAGAGTTGTTGGCGCCCGATTCAATGACATCCGGATAGATGGTGCCCTGCGCGAGATATTTGATATTGCTCAGCTTGCGGGCTTCTTCTTCAAAAACGGCGATGAATTCTGCACCGATGATTTTCCGCTTGGTCTCCGGGTCGGTCACGCCGGCTAATTTGGAAAGGAAGCGTTCTTCCGCATTGACGCGGATAAAATGCAGATCGCGATTGGCGAATGCGGCTTCCACTTCATCGCCTTCATTTTTGCGCATCAGCCCATGGTCGACGAATACGCAGAAAAGCTGCCCGGGCACTGCCTTGGAGAGCAGCGCGGCGCAGACAGAGGAATCGACACCGCCCGAAAGGCCGAGCAGAATGCGGTCGTTTCCCACTTTTTCGCGGATTGCCTTGACCTGCGTTTCGATGAAATCGTCCATGGTGTAATCGCCGGTGGCGCCGCAGACGTTATAGACAAAATTGCGAAGAATCTGTGTGCCGTTTTTGGTATGCTCCACTTCGGGATGGAACTGTACCCCATAGAGTTTGCGCGCCACGTTGGCAATGGCGGCGTTGGGGCAATTTTGAGAATGCGCGATGGAAACAAAGCCCTCGGGTAGGCCGACCACCTGATCGGTATGGCTCATGAGCGTAGTCTGAGCGGCATCCAAGCCGGAAAAGAGGGCAGAAGCAGGGTCGACTGTGACCTCGATCGTGCCATATTCACGCAATTCGGCCGGGCGAACTTCACCCTGCAGCGTATAGCACATCAGCTGCAGGCCATAACAGATGCCCAGAATCGGAATGCCCAGAGAAAACAGCTCGGGGTTGCAGCGGGGAGCGCCTTCTTCATAGACGCTGTTAGGGCCGCCGGTAAAAATAATGCCGATGGGCGCCATGGCCTTGATTTCTTCAATGGGCAAATTACCCGGCTTGATGAGAGAAAGCACATTGCATTCCCGCACTCTTCTGGCGATCAGCTCTTTATACTGGCCGCCGAAATCCAGCACCAAAATCGTTTGATTGCTCATAATTGAATGACTCCTTCAAAAACTTCTGTTGCAGGCCCCTGCATCACAACCTGCTCGTCGCTATAGCAAATCGTCAAATCTCCACCTTTTAGATGTACCTGAACGGCCTCTCCCTTTTGGAAATAACCGTTTTCTACGGCAGCGACCACACTGGCGCAGGCGCCCGTGCCGCAGGCCATGGTCTCGCCGCTGCCGCGCTCCCAGACGCGCATTTTCAGGGTATGGTCGGGCAGCAGCTGTATAAATTCGGTATTGACCCGTTCGGGAAAGAGCGGATCGAATTCAAATTTCGGCCCGATTTTTTCCAGATCCAGCGTGTCGATATCCTGTTGGCAGAAAAGGACGCAGTGGGGATTTCCCATGGAGACGCAGGTGATGGCATGCTGACCGCCTGCGATTTCTACGGTGCGGCCGACGATGCGATCCCCTTCCAGCAGGACGGGAAGGTCAGCCGGCTTCAGGGAAGCTTTGCCCATTTCCACGCGCACTTGCGTGACAAGCCCTTGCTCCACCGTGAGATACAGCGTTTTGATGCCGCTTAAAGTCTCGATGGTAATGCAGGTGCGGTCGACCAGATGATGGTCGTAAAGGTATTTGGCAACGCAGCGGATGCCGTTGCCGCACATTCTGCCTTCGCTGCCGTCGATATTGAAGATGCGCATTTTTGCATCGGCCACTTCTGAAGGGCAGATGAGAATGATGCCATCCCCACCGATGCCAAAATTGCGGTGTGATAGGCGGATGGCCAGTTCCACCGGATCGTCAACAGGCTGCGCAAAGCAATTGATATAGATATAATCATTGCCGCAGCCGTGCATCTTGGTAAATGATAGCTGCATAGAGGCTCCTTCCCTCATAAAACATGGAAAATGAATTTAAAAATTATTATAGCAGATTATAGCAAATTCTGCAGGGAAAATGAACAGTATTTGCAAATTTTTATCGTTTAATTGTCATAAGTCTTTAAAATGTGCTCGGCAATGACTTTTTTGGAAACGCGAAGATTCATGGCCTGTTTTTCAATATAGCGATGGGCCTGCGCTTCGGTCATCCCCAGATACTGCATGAGCAGGCATTTGGCGCGGTCGATGCTGCGCAGGGCATCCATGCGGCGCAGCAGCTCGGTATTTTCCCGGCGCAGGCTGTGCGTGGCGGAAAAAGCGGCCTGCGCTACCGACATCGCACCCAGCAGGGTAAGGCGGGTAAAGGGCTTGGGCAACAGGCAGATGCCGGCGGCGATGCTGCGGTCGAGCAGCTGCGGGCACCATTTTTCCTCGGCGAAGAGGATGGCCTGCTCAAAGCGGCGCCCCAGAAATTCGCGGATAAATTCCAGGCCCAGGGCATCGGGCAGAGGCGCATCCACGATGCAAAGATCGAAGCTCTGCTGCAGCAGGGCACAGCGCCCCTGCGCACAGTCGGCTGCGACAGTGCAGCGCGCCTCGGCAAAGGCGCTTTGCGCCAGCCAGGCACCGATTTCTGCCGGCAGGGCAGGGGAGTCGCTTAACAAAAGAATTTCGTGCAGAATGGGCTTGGACATGGATACTCACTCCTTTCCCGTAAAAAGTCCCATAAAATGACAATACTGAAATGCATTGGCATTTCAGTATTGTATCACAGCACTTTCTTACAGTGCAATATATTCATTTCTTTCCGCGCCTACAGAGACGTAGGAAATCGGGCAGCCCATTTCGCGCTCGATATAGCGGATATAGTCGATTGCCGCCTGGGGCAGTTCTTCCAGCTTTTTGCACTTGGTGATGTCGCCGGAGAAGCCGGGCAGGTATTCATAGACCGGCTTGGCGCGATTGAGGCGGTCGCCGGTGGGGAATTCCTTGGTGATTTCACCATCCACATCATAGGCGACGCAGACCGGGATTTTTTCCATGCCGGAAAGGATATCCAGCTTGGTCAGCGCCAGTTCGGTTGCACCCTGTACCATGACGCCGTATTTGGAAGCGACGACATCGAAGCCGCCGACTCTTCTCGGGCGGCCGGTAGCCGCGCCGAATTCCGCGCCCGCACCGCGCAGGGCATCTGCCTCGGCGCCAAAGAATTCTGCCGTGAAGGGGCCTTCCCCGACGCAGCTGGAATATGCCTTGATGACGCCGATGACCTTATCCAGCTTCTGGAAGGGGATGCCGGCACCGATGGGGGCATAAGCAGCGATGGTGGAGGAAGAAGAAGTGTAGGGGTAGATGCCGAAGTCGATATCGCGCAGCGCACCCAGCTGAGCTTCAAACATGACGCTCTTGCCATGGGCGATGGCATCGGAGAGATAATAGGTGGTATCGCAGACGTACTGCTTTAAGGGATCTCCATACTGTTTGAGCCAGGCCAGCATGGCTTCTGCGTCAACCGCTTCTGCCTTATAGCCTTCGTGTACGGTCAGGTTTTTCCAATCGACGATGGCGGCCACTTTAGCGGGCAGCGTATCTTCGCCGAACAGATCGCCCATACGGATGCCCTTTTTCATGTATTTATCGGCATAGACCGGCGCGATGCCCCTTCTGGTGGAACCGAATTTGGCATCTCCCAGACGATCCTCTTCCAGAATATCCATCATCTTGTGATAGGGCATACAGATGATGGCCTTATCGCTGATTTTGAGATTGGCAGGGGTGATGTGAATGCCCTTTTCTTCCAGACGGGCAAGCTCGCCGCACAAATGCTCGATATCGATGACCATGCCGTTGCCCATGACGTTGACGGTGGTATCCCGAAGAATGCCGGAAGGAAGCAGGTTGAGAATAAATTTGCCCTTTTCATTGACGACCGTATGGCCGGCGTTGTTGCCGCCCTGATAACGGCTGACGATGTCGTAATCGGCGGAAAGCAGGTCGACCATGCGGCCCTTGCCTTCATCGCCCCAGTTGATGCCTACGATTGCAGTTACCATAATATTACCTCGCTTATATGTTCAAATTCTACTTGATGAAAGAGTGATGCGGGTCAGACGTTGATCTGCACGTCTACGCCCAGCTGACCGGCATTGGCCCGGAGCACCGGTTCCACAAACTCCTGCAGGAATTCCTCGGTCTGCTGGCTGGCACGGCCGGTGTAGTTGCCAAAGGAGAGCAGCTCCTGCGCTTCCTCGCGGGAAAGGCCAAAGAGCGGGTCGCCGATGATGCGCTCCATCAGGTCGTTTTCACGGCCGTAGAGCTTAACCTGTTCGGCAGCCTTGACGGAATGTTCGCGGATGGCTTCGTGCAGCACCTGACGGCTGCCGCCTTTCTTGGTGCCGTGCATGAGAATCGCTTCGGTGGCCATAAACGGGAGCTCCTCGTTGAGATGCTTCTCCATCATTTTGGGGTATACCTTCATGCCTTCCACAATATTGATATAGAGGGAGAGGATGGCATCCACCGCCAGGAAGGCTTCCGGAATGCTGATGCGCTTGTTGGCGGAGTCATCCAGCGTGCGCTCAAACCACTGTGCGCTGGCTGTAATCGCCGGATTGAGCATATCGACGATGACATAGCGGGAGAGGGAAGCGATGCGCTCGCTGCGCATGGGATTGCGCTTGTAGGCCATGGCCGAAGAACCGATCTGCTTGGCCTCGAACGGTTCATCCACTTCCTTCAGATGGGAGAGCAGGCGAATATCGTTGGAGAATTTATGCGCACTCTGGGCAATGCCGGAGAGCACCGAAAGGACGTTGAAATCCACCTTGCGGGAATAAGTCTGCCCGCTTACGGGATAGCAGGCTGAAAAACCCATTTTATCGGCAATCATGCGCTCCAGCTGCTTGACTTTATCGTGATCGCCCTCGAACAGCTCGAGGAAGCTGGCGCAGGTGCCCGTCGTGCCCTTACAGCCGCGCAGCTTGAGGTGTGCCAGCTGGAAATCCAGCTGCTCCAGATCCAGCAGCAGATCGTGCAGCCAGAGGGTGGCGCGCTTGCCTACCGTGGTGGGCTGAGCGGCCTGGAAATGGGTGTAGGCCAGCGTGGCCTGATCTTTATATTTTGCGGCGAACTTGCTGAGCGCTGAAATGGTATTGAGCAGCAGTTTGCGCACCTGCTCAAGCGCCAGTTTCATCAGGATGATATCCGTATTGTCGCCCACAAAGCAGGAGGTGGCGCCCAGATGCAGAATGCCGCTGGCCTCGGGGCATTGCTGCCCATAGGCATAGACATGAGACATGACATCGTGCCGCACTTCTTTTTCGCGGGCAATGGCCACGTCATAGTTGATATCGTCGGCAAACTCGCGCAGTTCCCGGATCTGCTCATCGGTGATCGGGATGCCCAGCGCCTGCTCGGACTCCGCAAGGGCGATCCACAGTTTGCGCCAGGTGCGGAATTTCGTATCGTTGGAAAAGATATGCTGCATGGTTTTGCTGGCATATCTGCCGCAGAGAGGGTTCTGATATATGCTTTGATCCATGAAAAACATCCTCCGTAGGATATGCGGCAAAAGCCGCACAGGGGTGATTGTATTGAACGGAAGGCATGCAGGGCATGGCAATCCACAAATATTATACATGATTTTCCCGTTTTGTACATCCGTAAAATGCGGCGGAATTTCAGAAATATACGAAAAAATATAAACAAAAGGGAAATAAAGTTCGGAAAAGCAAAATGGGGCACCCAAAAAAAGTTACAAAAAAAAGTTGACAATGGTAAAAACGGATGCTATAGTATCAGTCAAGAAACAGCAAAGACGCTGCCTGGTGAGGAGGATTCGCAGGAGTGTATTTGGCTGTTTTTTTGTTTTTCCGCAGAAAATTCAATTGCGGGCCGGCGGAAAAAACGATGGAAGGGTTTATACATCATTTTTTAAATAGATTAAGGAGTAAATCATTATGAAAGCGATTCCGGAACTGTTTGGCAGCATGGTATTCAATGAAGCGGTTATGAAGGACCGTCTGCCCAAAGAGACATTCAAATCCCTCAAGTCCACCATTGAAAAGGGCGAGCCGCTCAACAGCGACATTGCCAATATCGTGGCCAACGCCATGAAAGAATGGGCCATTGAAAAAGGGGCGACGCACTACACCCATTGGTTCCAGCCGATGACGGGTATGACGGCCGAAAAGCATGACAGCTTTATTTCTCCCGAAGCGGGAGGCACGGTCATCATGGAATTTTCCGGCAAAGAACTGATCAAGGGTGAGCCGGATGCCTCCAGCTTCCCTTCCGGCGGCTTGAGAAGCACCTTTGAGGCGCGCGGCTATACTGCCTGGGACCCCACTTCCTATGCCTTTGTAAAGGATGGTGTGCTGTGCATTCCCACGGCCTTCTGTTCTTACAGCGGCGAAGCGCTGGATCAGAAAACTCCCCTTTTGAAATCCATGGAGGTAATCAATAAGCAGGCGCTGCGTATTCTGAATATTTTTGGCACCAAGGCAAAGCGCGTGCTAACGACGGTCGGGCCCGAGCAGGAATACTTCTTGGTGGATAAAGCCGTCTTTGAAGAGCGCCCCGACTTGATGAATTGCGGCAGGACCCTGTTTGGCGCACGCCCGGCTAAAGGGCAGGAACTTTCCGACCACTATTTTGGCGCTATCAAACCCAGAGTCACCGCCTTCATGCGTGAACTGAACGAGGAATTGTGGAAGCTGGGCATCAATGCTAAGACGGAGCACAATGAAGTTGCACCTGCGCAGCACGAGCTGGCCCCTGTTTTTGGGACGACCAATATCGCGGTGGATCATAACCAGCTGACCATGGAAGTCATGAAGAAAGTGGCGATGAAGCACAATATGGCCTGCCTGCTCCATGAGAAGCCCTTTGCGGGCGTAAACGGCAGCGGCAAGCACAATAACTGGTCGATGAGCACGGATACCGGCATCAACCTGTTGGATCCGGGCAAGACGCCGGCAGAAAATGCACAGTTCCTGCTGGTACTGGCTGCCGTGATCAAAGCGGTGGATGAATATCAGGATCTGCTGCGCATGTCGGTCGCCAGCGCCGGCAACGACCATCGTCTGGGCGCCAATGAAGCGCCGCCCGCAATCATCTCCATGTTCCTGGGCGATGAACTGACGGCGATTCTGGAAGATATTGAAGCAGGCAAAATCCACAAGGATGCCGGCAGACGTTATATGGAAATCGGCGCGGCAGTACTGCCTTCCTTCCCCATGGATAATACCGACCGCAACCGCACCTCGCCCTTCGCCTTTACCGGCAATAAATTCGAGTTCCGTATGGTCGGCTCCAGCCAGAGCGTTTCCATGGCCAACACCGTTTTGAATACCATTGTGGCCGAGGAACTGAGCCAGTTTGCCGATGTGCTGGAGACGAGCGGCGATATCGCGGCAGACGTCAACAAAATTGTGGTACAGACGCTCAAAGACCATAAGCGCATTATCTTCAACGGCAACAACTACAGCGACGAGTGGGTGGTGGAAGCCGAGAGAAGAGGGCTTCTCAACCTCAAATCCACGGCGGATGCGATTGCTACCTTTGTGCAGCCCAAGAATGTGGCACTGTTTGAGAAATACGGCGTCTTTACCGAGGCGGAAATGCGCTCCAGAAGCGAGATCATGCTGGATAACTACTGCAAGACGCTGCACATCGAGGCACTGACCATGATCGATATGACCAAGAAATCCATCCTTCCCTCGGTGCTGGAATATCAGGGCATGCTGGCAGATACTGCGGCTTCCAAGAAAATGGTCAATGAGTATCTCTCCACCGAGCTGGAAGAAAAGCTGCTGGATACGATTTCCAAGCTGAGCACCTGCCTGTATAGCAACCTGGAGGCGCTGGAAGGCGCGGTAATCAAGGCCAACGATATTGCCGACGTCCAGGAGAAGGCCAACTTCTACCGGGAAGATGTGTTTGCCAAGATGGCGGCACTGCGCGGCGTGGCCGATGAGCTGGAGTTGACAGTCGGCGAGGAATACTGGGCATTCCCCACCTACAGCGACCTGCTTTACAGCGTAAAATAAGAAATATGCAGAGGCCGGAGTTTCTTTTCGGAAACTCCGGTTTTTTTATGCGGACAGTTGGCCTTTGCCGAACAAAAGCGATTGACGGGCAGGCGTCTGCGGGGCATAATAAATAAGCGGTAGAAAAGAAGGACAGGAGAACCAACTATGGAACAGATGACAGAAGAAATACGAGCGCTGCTGGATGCCGAAGGCTGGCTGATTACCAACCTGGCCAATACGGCAGCGGTGATTTATGAGCGGATGCAGGATATCAATTGGGCGGGATTTTACCTGATGCGGCAGGGGGAATTGCAGCTGGGGCCTTTTCAGGGAAAAGCTGCCTGCCTGCGCATTCCATTGGGAAAAGGCGTCTGCGGGACGGCGGCTGCCCAGGAGCAGACGCAGGTGGTGGAAGATGTACATGCTTTTGCCGGACACATTGCCTGTGATGCGGCTTCCAATTCTGAGATTGTCGTGCCCATATTCAGCGATGGACAGGTGGTGGCGGTGCTGGATATCGACAGCCCGCTGTTTGGCCGCTTTGGGCCGCAGGAGCAGCAGGCGCTGGAAGAGGCTGCCCACTTGTTGGAAGAAATTTGGCCGCGGGAAAAAATGGTATAAAAAAGAACCTGCACAGAGCAGGCTCTTTTTTTATACTTTGCTTCAGATAGCCTTCTTCAGCTGGAATGCGCCGATCAGATACAGAACGGGCAGCACCAGGCTGAGCAGGAGCGAGAAGAAGTTGACGCTGCCACCGGAAATGATAGTGAGCACTGTACCCAACAAAGAGAGTGCGATCACGATGATGCAGCAGGTAATGCAGGATTTGACTTTTTCGGGTTTGTCGCAATTCTTTACGCCCAGAATGCCGGTAACCAATTCCATGACAGAACCGGCGAGCATCAGAATGCAAGCAAAAGTCAGCAGGCCGACGATCACACCGGCGCCGGCATAAGCGGCCAATGCGGCAACAGCGCCCACGCCGACAACGGCAATAATGTTAATAAGAATTCCGAGAGAACCGCCTATGATCATGAGAATACCACAGACTTTGAGCATTTGATTTTTTTGCATAAAAACCTCCTATTAAAAATTTAT
>CAMEMG010000037.1:0-13563 GCA_945927325.1 uncultured Clostridia bacterium
ATCTCTTCCTTCGACATTAAATAACGATCCCCTTCATCCACCTGAAGCGTATATCCCAACGCTCCGGAAGTTCTGGGAATAATTGTTATTTTTTGCACAGGAGCCGAATTTGTTTGCAATGCAGCTACCAGTGCGTGACCAATTTCATGATACGCCACTGTCCATTTTTCACGATCTGTCAAAATTGCATTTTTCTTTTGATAACCCGCAATGACAACCTCTATGCTTTCCTCAAGATCCGATTGAGTGGCAGCATCTCTGCCCTCTCGCACAGCTCTCAAAGCCGCCTCGTTTACAATATTTGCCAGTTCCGCGCCAGATGCTCCGGAAGCCATGCGAGCAATTTGTGTAAAATCCACATCTCCTGTGATTTTTATCTTTTTAGCATGTACTTTTAGAATTTCTTCTCGACCCTTTAAATCCGGCAATTCTACAGGCACCCGTCTATCAAAACGTCCCGGGCGTGTCAATGCAGGGTCCAAAGAATCAGGCCGGTTAGTAGCTGCCAGAATGATCACGCCATTATTTCCCTCAAATCCATCCATTTCCGTAAGCAATTGGTTGAGGGTCTGCTCGCGTTCATCATTTCCGCCCATGTTTCCATCACGTTTTTTGCCGATTGCATCAATTTCATCAATAAAAACAATGCAAGGTGCCTTTTCTTTTGCTTGCTTAAAAAGATCCCGTACCTTAGATGCTCCCATTCCTACAAACATTTCTACAAATTCTGAGCCAGACATTGAAAAAAACGGTACCTCCGCTTCTCCTGCCACAGCTTTTGCCAGCAAAGTCTTTCCTGTTCCCGGAGGTCCGACCAAGAGAATCCCTTTAGGCATGGAAGCGCCAATCTCCTCATATCGTTTTGGATTGTGCAGATAATCTACAATCTCCTTTAGGTTTTCTTTTGCTTCATCTTCACCTGCCACATCCGTAAAACGTATCCCCTCGGAAGACTTAATATAAATTTTTGCATTGGATTTTCCCATGCCCAACATCAGCGAATCCTCTCCGCCGGCCTTTTCCCTGAGTTTCTTTGACATAAGTTGGCCTAAGGAAATAAAAACAATCAGAGGCAATACCCATGAGAGAATGGCTTTCAGCACCGGCGACATTTCCTGTACAATTTCACTGGAAAAAACTGCTCCGGATTCATAAAGACGTTGCGTACGGTCCGGGTCATCCATAACTCCGGTTTTATAAACTTTTGAACCCTCCAGATCTGTAAAAAGAATTTGATTATTTTGTATTTCAACCTGTCCAATTTCTTTATTCTCTGTCATGGAAATAAATGTTCCATAATCCACTTCTGTCACTTGCTGACGAAATAGATAAGGTACAACCAAAAAATTAAACAACAGTAAAATTAACAGCATAACGCCATAATAATATATCAAAGGCTTTTTAGGTGTTTTAACTTCATTCAACATTCTGATTATCACTCCTTTTTCTGTCAAAATCGTATTTTTAACTTATAATTGTTTATTATTTTATCATATAAGAGGTGTAACATCCATAATTTTAAGCATAAGAATAACAACCGTTTTCCCATATGGATTTTTACGTAAATTAAAACTACTATACAAACCGTATAGTAGTTTTGTGAATTTTACACGTATTGTATTAATAAGATTTGCCGAAATACATAATCTTTTTAGCGGGTTTGCCGCAATGTACACAGACCCCTTCTACCTCATTATGCTCATCCAGCGGCATGCAACGCGTTGTAGCACCCGTTTCCGCTTTGATTTCAAGTTCGCAGGCCGTTTCGCCGCACCAAGGAGCTTTTACAAAGCCTTTCCCTTCTTCAATTCCCTTTTTAAAATCCTCAAAGTTTTCGGCATGATAGATTTTTGCATCGCGATACGCTTTTGCCATAGCAAACATATTGGCATGAATCTCTTCCAGTAATTTGCAGATTGCATCCTCCAAACCTTCCCAAGGCAGCGTGATTTTCTCAAAAGTATCTCTGCGAACCGCCACCACATGCCCCTGTTCCAGATCTTTCGGACCGATTTCTATACGGATCGGGATGCCGCGTAATTCACAATCATTGAATTTCCAGCCAACGCTTTGTTCACGTTCATCAATATCTGTGCGAATGCCAGCCGCGGCCAATGCCGCCTTCAGTTCTCTGGCTTTTTCCGTTACGCCCGGCTTATGCGCTGCCACCGGAATCACCATACACTGAATCGGTGCCACTTTCGGAGGCAGTTTCAATCCGCGATCATCACCATGCACCATGATGATACCGCCAATCATACGCGTGGAAACACCCCAGGAAGTCTGCCATGCATACTCCTGCTTGCCTTCTCTGCTCAGATACTTGATATCAAATCCTTTGGCAAAATTCTGCCCAAGATTATGAGAAGTTCCCATTTGCAATGCCCGGCCATCCAGCATCATGGCTTCCATAGTATAGGTATGATCTGCTCCTGCAAATTTTTCTTTTTCGCTCTTCTGCCCCGCAATTACCGGAATTGCCAACACATTCTCTGCAAACTCTTTATAGACGCGAATCATACGCATCGTTTCTTCTTCCGCTTCGGCCTGAGTCTCATGGACGGTATGGCCCTCCTGCCAAAGGAATTCCGCTGTGCGCAGGAAGGGGCGCGTCGTCTTCTCCCAGCGCAGGACACTGCACCACTGATTGAGCAATAACGGCAAATCCCGGTACGATTGTACCCATTTAGAATACATAGAACAAATAATCGTCTCTGAGGTGGGGCGAATAGCCAAGCGTTCCTGCAGCGGTTCTCCGCCACCCTGCGTTACCCATGCGACTTCAGGAGCAAAACCTTCTACATGCTCAGCCTCTTTCATCAGCAGAGATTCCGGAATCAGCATGGGAAAGTATGCGTTTTTATGCCCTGTTGCCTTAAAACGCGCATCCAGTTCTTTTTGAATCAGTTCCCAAATGCCGTAACCATAAGGTTTAATTACCATACAGCCCTTCACATCGGAATAATCTACCATGTCGGCATTCTTGATCACATCGGTATACCAGCGGGAAAAATCTTCTTCCTGCGATGTGATATGTTCCACAAATTCTTTCTTTTTTGCCATATTATCCTCCAATATATCTGTCATCCATTTTCTGTATAAAAAAAGTCTTTCGCTTCTAAGGGCGAAAGACCGCGGTACCACCTTAATTGCAGCTATTCAAAATATCTGCATCTCATTTTGCCTTAACGCAGCTGCTACGTCGAAGTTCATTCCTTCGCTGCTGTCAGAGTGGGTTATGCAACGGAGGGCTTTCACCTGACCCCTCTCTCTGTACGCCGCTAAAATGCTCTGATCCAACGCATTCATTTAAAGTTACATTCAATATATCATAGTTCCAAGTCGTTTGCAACCTGTTATATCTGTTTCCACACAAATTTTCGTCACAAACACTCAATCTATCAAATCACCTGTATTGCCGAAGGATCCAGCAATCTTCTGCCTCTCTTTTCTCCATCAATTCAGTTCATCCAGTGCCAGCTCATAGCTTGGCAAAAATTCCCGTATAAAATACTGTACTTCCGGTTCGGCAAACTGTTCCAATTCTCCGCGAATCTTCTCCCTTGCCTTTTGGAATTCCTGATTCCCACCTTTGACTTCTTCCAGGCATTTGATGTAGGCACACAATTTATCCGCCGCTTTCACCAAAGAATAGGCTGAATTTCCCTCGTGAAACAGATATGGCGCATAATGCGGCTGAAGTTCTTCGGGCAGCATGCCATGAATTTTGCGCAAAGCTACCTGTTCCACCTGATCATATGCCCGCCGTATTTCCGGATTAAAATATTTAATTGGCGTAGGTAAATCTCCGGTAATCACTTCGCCTGCTTCATGCAGCAATCCCAGCGCCAGTACCTCTTCCGGATTGTATTTTCCTTCAAAATAAGTATTGGCAATCAGCGCTAAGCCATGGGCAATCAATGCCACATCAAAAGAATGTTCCTTCACGTTTTCTTCCTGCGTATTCCGCATCAGGCTCCAGCGTCGAATCTGTTTCATCTTGGATAAATAGGCAAAAAAATGATGCATTTTTACTCCTCCATCTCTTTTTAATTTCATTATATCATATATATTATCATGTAAGCCCGAGGAAAGGAGTTGTTTCTTTTGAAAACTACCCATTCAAGCCATTTGTTATTACCTATTTTCGTCGTTTGCCTGTTACTCTGCACTTCCTCCCTGGCACTGCTGCGCCTTGCTGCTTCACTAAATACATCTTCTGCAGCAGATGACATTCCTGTTTCAGGCGGGAAAATTACTTACGCTACCATTACTCCTATTTTATTGGATTTACAAAGCAATCTTCCCATTTCAGGCGGTATTATTTGTATCCCGCAAGCTTCCCTGCAAGCCCAGACACTTGATAACGGAAAAACGGAACCATTGCGTGTGCCCGTTATTAAAGATACCCGATATACTCAGCTGCAGGAAAAACCTTGGGGAGAATTGCTGTTACTGGCATATGCCGAGGGGTATGCCCCAACCGCATACCTTTGTACGGGAATTTACCCAGATACACAGACATATGGACCTGTTATCCGACTGCAGCCCCAAAAAAGTGATGAAATTCATTATACAACAGAAGAACCTGATTCTTATTGGCTGCGCTCCCTAATTGAAAAATATATGCCGGAGTTTTAAACTTTACAATTGGTATTTGCGTATTCCGCTTCTACATTATACAATAGAGATAACGGAATGGAGCAAACAATCATGATAGGTAAATTATTTAAATTGACATTCGCCCTTTTAGGTGCCGGTATTACATATTTTATATATCAAATGGCTTTTAAATCTCCCCAGATTGTCGAAGTCGTTTATTCTCGGGGTATTTATCCTTTTTTCACCAAAACCATTGGTCGCCTCTCGGCAGCTTTGCCGTTCAGTCTGGCAGAAGTTTTGCTATATCTTTTTTTAATTAGCATATTATTTTTTATTGGCTATATCTTTTCCGCTTTTTTTAAACCACGTGGAGAAAAACTGATTCACATCGGGAAACGGCTGCTTTCTTTTATCTCTTTACTTTGTTCCCTGTATACCATGTTCATTCTTTTTTGGGGGATCAACTATGCGCGCATGCCCTTAGCAGATTCTATGGGGCTTTCTACCGAAGCCGGCTATACCGTTTTCGATTTACAAGCACTATGTCAGGATCTCATTGAAGAATGCAATACGCTGCGAGATCAAGTGGAAGAAGATGAACAGGGAGTTTATCGTCTCTCTCATACCAAGCAGGCTGTCATGGAAAGTGTGTACAACCTATATAATACCTATGCCCCTGCATGGATGAATCTGGCCGGACAATCGGTCGTCAAAGGAGTCGCGACACCCAATTTGCTTTCTTATACAGAAACTTCCGGTATTTATTCCCCTTTTACCTTTGAAGCGAATATCAATATGCAAATGCCGGATCTCTATTTTGCCGCTACTGCTGCGCATGAATATGCTCATCTGCAAGGATTCGCTCGGGAGGATGAAGCAAATTTTATTTCCTGGTATCTCCTTTCTCAAAGTGAAGAAGCAGATTTGGCCTATTCAGGAAATCTGAATGCTTTACATTACGCCCTCAATGCTTTGTATAAAGCCGATTCACAAGCTTATGCTCAAGTTGCTGCAGATATCGGCGAAGGCGTAAAACGCGATTTTGCTGCACACTCCCAATATTGGGAAACTTTTGATACAAAGCTCTCAGAAGTCAGCGATAAAATTTACGAAAGCTATCTGGATTCCAACGGGGTCAGCGATGGTTTACAAAGTTATGGCCGCATGTTAGATCTGATGTTAGCACTTCGGCAGCAATCTGCCTGATGTAGTAATCCATAAGGAGAGGATAAGATTTCAATGAAACAGTATATTTTAGCATTGGACCAGGGAACTTCCAGCTCTCGCGCTGTCGTTTTTGACTCCGATTTTCATATCAAGGGATTTGCTCAGCAGGAATTTCCTCAGATCTACGCAAATGACAGCTGGGTAGAGCATGACCCTGAAGAAATTTGGAAAAGTCAATATTATGCAGCTCTGCGAGCGATTCGTTACGCCGGTATTCGTCCACAGGAAATTGCCTCTATTGGCATTACCAATCAGCGGGAAACCACTATCCTCTGGGATCGAAAAACCGGAAAACCTATCTATAATGCTATTGTCTGGATGTGCCGTCGTACTTCCGATTACTGCACTCGTTTAAAGGAAGAAGGGTATACCGAAATCATTCGGCAAAAAACTGGTCTAATCCCCGATTCTTATTTTTCCGCAACCAAAATCATGTGGTTATTGGATCACATTCCGGGTGCACGCGAAAAAGCAGAAAAAGGAGACTTGATGTTTGGTACAGTGGATAGCTGGCTGCTCTATCGCCTTACCGGTGGTGCACATAAAACAGATTATACCAATGCAGCGCGTACTATGCTTTTCAATATTCATTCCGGCCGTTTTGATGATGATTTATTGGAATTGCTGCATATTCCTGCTTCCCTGTTGCCCGAAGTATTACCCAGTGACAGTATTTTTGGTTATACACAGCCCTCCCTTTTTGACGCTTGCTCTATCCCCATCGGAGGCATTGCCGGAGATCAGCATGCCGCTCTACTGGGGCATGGTTGTTTGGCACCCGGCATGGCCAAAAACACTTATGGAACAGGTTGCTTTTTGCTGATGAATACGGGGACTACCCCAATTATTTCTCAAAAAGGATTGTTAACTACCATTGCTTTTAACCTGGATGGCACTTCCTATTATGCATTGGAAGGCAGTATCTTTAACGCCGGCAGTACGGTGCAATGGCTGCGGGACGAGCTCAAAATTCTGGATTCTTCTGCTCAATCTGAAGCCTTGGCTGCTTCTGTCCCTGATACGGACGGAGTGTATATTGTCCCTGCTTTTTCCGGTTTAGGTGCTCCTTATTGGGATATGTATGCCCGTGGGTTGATGATTGGCATCACCCGCAATACCAATCGTGCACATATTACCCGTGCTGTATTGGAATCCATTGCATTTCAAGTACATGCAGTGTTACAAGCCATGCAAGAGGATTCCGGCTGTATACTGGAAGCGTTGGAAGTTGATGGCGGTGCCTGCGCCAATAATTTGCTTATGCAATTTCAAGCGGATATTCTCAACAAACAAATTATACGCCCGAAAAATCCGGAAGCTACCGCTCTTGGCGCCGCCTTTTTAGCAGGTCTTTCCAGCGGAATTTTAAAATCGCCTGCCGACATAGCCTCTCATAGCGAAGTCGAAGCTATCTTCATTCCCAAAATGCAGGAAGATCAACGCAACAAACTTCTTTTCTATTGGAATAAAGCTGTTTCTCGCGCTGCTCATTGGGCGGAACCGCTTAGTTAATTTAACTTGAAAAGCATACAAAAAAGACAGGCCGGAGATAAGTTCATTGCCTGTCTTTTTTTACCGATTCTTCGGCTCCTCTTTTTGTTTTCCTTGATGCCATATATATCTTCCGCCAAACTCTTCTCTGGCCAACATCGTATATTTTCGTACAAACTCTGTTTTTTCTCGTGTATATCCATCCCGATCATTGCGATAGGGAATTGCCAACTTTTCTTTTAACTGTGCATACTCCACACAAACCTCAGGATGCCCGATCAGATAATCCCGAAAGTAAAGTTCATCCCAATCACCCAGATGACGCACATGCAGATGAAACACCTTTTGTGCAAAGCCTTCCGGCGTATATCCCTTATTCCAGACCATTCTCCATTGCGGCTGAACTTGCTCGCTCATACAGATCCAGTTATTTTTCTGAAGCTGCTGCCGCAGCCACAGTTCATCAACTTCTGTGGCTATTTCCATAAGAATATCTATAATCGCCTTAGCTGTCAGCCCCTCCACTGCTGTACTCCCAATGTGGTTCATTCGTACAACATTCTCTCTGCCCAGCAATTCCTTCAAAGCCCTTGCTTCCTGCTCATACCATGTACTATAGCATTGTTTATGAGGCTCAAGCCGTATCGGAAACAGCTGCCAGAGTTCTTCCAAT
Source organism: uncultured Clostridia bacterium (assembly GCA_945927325.1). Classification (GTDB taxonomy): domain Bacteria; phylum Bacillota; class Clostridia; order Christensenellales; family Christensenellaceae; genus QANA01. Next base: position 7,994 of record CAMEMG010000037.1, read on the forward strand.
GTCATTTTCTGCAGTGTTTTTCCCATCTTATCCTTCCCGCGGATCAAATCCTTCAAAAATCATGACGGCATTTTGTTTTCTGGCAATCGCCGCTTGCTCAGGGCTGCGTACAACCCATAATACCTTCTGTACACGATACAGATAACTGCATAAACGAAAACTGCAGGCACGATGAACATCTTCCAAATTATATGCTATAAAATCCGGACGTGACAGGAAGTTCAATAGCAGATTTTTCAAAAAAAAGTCCAATACAATATTCATTTTCATCCCATGCCTGCGAAAACACTCCGCCAGTTGGCCGCGCACAATCTCTTTGCGATGCCTGCGGAACCACCATACGCATCGGGGATCAAATGATTCGATGCAGTAATCCCCGGCATACCCTTTCAGCAATTCATCTACCTTTTCGCACAACAACCGATAATCTCTTTCGAATTTCAATTCAATCACAAGCGGGACTTTTCCCGATACTAACTGCAAAACTTCCTTTAATAAAGGGATTGTATACTGTGTATCACGTAAATGCATTTTTTGCAATTCCTCTGCCGGCATATCTGAAATCGTTGCTTCGACTCCACAAATTCGTTTCAAATTATCATCATGAAAAATCACTGCTTCTCCATCTTTTGAAAGGTGCACATCCAGCTCGATTCCAAAGCCTTCCTCCACAGCTCTTTGAAAGGCAGGTAATGAATTTTCCGGAATTCCCGCAGCTTCGTCATGCAATCCTCGATGTGCATAATAGTTCCCTTTAAATAAATGCATCTGTTTACGTTCTCTGTTTTGCGGTATAATCGCCAGTATCCATAATAGGAAAAACAGCAGAAGCACGCTGCCTATTCCGCTCACCATCCACAACATTCCAATTTTCCTTCCTGTTTTACAGAAAACCCCATATTTATCAATAAATATATTTATATTATCACATTTTTATAATTTGCGCATCGCTCTTACAGTAAAGTCGCAGGAATTCCGACCAATATTTACATATTTCAAAAAAAGTGGAAGATGCCATAGCTGCATCTCCCACTTTTTTGATCCCTATTCTTATTTTTTGATAAAGGACTGGCAATCCGTGCATTCCTGTACTTTGGGATCACTTTCATGCGTCCCGACACAAATACAATCCAGAGCACAATACTCTTCCTGACCACAATGGTTCGCGCAACTTGTTACATGGCACCGAATATTATAATTAGGTATGCATTTTCCAGACATCGTAACTACCTCCTTAATCGTTTTGCAGGTAGTATGTGCGATTTTTTCGATTTTATTTATCCTGCTCGCTTTCCTTTTCCTTCCATTCGTTTATATTTTGAAAAATTTTAGAAAACGACAGTTTGGAAGAAATCGAAACAGAATCCGCTGTAATCAAGCAATGTTCTTTATAGTAAAGCCCAATCACAGGCATTTTCTCCTGTAATTCGCTTTGCAGCTGTGTATATGCTTGCAATATAGCTTCTCTGCCCACTGCTTCCTTGCAGGCATTCAAAGCCTGCCACAATGTACTGTCATAAAAATTTCCATAATTACAATTTTCATTAAATAAAAAACTGATATCCTGATCCTGACAAGTATAAAACTGACAAAGAGCAATCTGAAAACTGCCGTCTTCCAACGTTTTTAAATACGTTTCCGCATCTTGTCTGACCAGCGTCACTCCAATTCCAATTGCTTCCAGACTCTTTTTAATTGACTGCGCTACTGCTTTGTTCAAATCATACCCGTCGCTGCTTGGTGTATACAACAAACGAATATTCAAATAACCGCGTGTTCCGTCACTATTGATTTTATATTGCCGTCCATCTTCGGCTCTCTCATATCCTGCCTGTTGCAAGTACTGCAGCGCCAGCTTTTGGTCATGCGCAGAAGTTTCATGAGCCATTGCAGATACGGCCCAAAAATTATCATTAAGGGGAGTCAATGTCGCTTCACCAAGCCCCATCAAAGCCGCCGAAATCATCTCAGTACGATTAATCCCATAGGCAATTGCCTTGCGCAAATTTGCATCGCTCATCGCACTATTATATACATTAGGAACCAGGCAGCTAAGGTAAGGTGTACGAATCTGGTTAACATTCGTTTTTCCGGTAATTCCCAAGCTCCCTGCCGTCACAGAATCCGTGAAAAGTATTTCATACGACTCGAACACGCTGCTGCCCAATGCAAGTTCTTCCTGTGCAACCGGCATCAACTCAATTGTACGATATACAGGTGCGGTTTTCCACCAATTTTCATTACGCACCAGAACCATACGCTCATTTTCTTCATATGATTGCAGAGAATAAGCGCCCGTTCCTATCGGATCTGCCATCGTCTTACTGTTTTTAGAAGCATAATATTCTTTAGGCACAACATAAAAACTAAATAAGAACAGCAAATTTCTTTTTTCTGTTGTGCGAACTTTAATTGTAAATTCATCAATTTTTTCGTAGCTTTCGATCACATCGGCATACTGATGCAGCGCCGCGCTTTCCTGATTTATAATGAAATCCAGGCAATACAAAATATCTTCTGCATCTACACATCCCAATGTCTGTTCATGAAAAGCAACATTTCTACGAATATGAAAGATATATTCCAGTTCATCTTCGCTGATCTCCCAGTCTTCAATGACATTTGCACTATAACTTCCATCTTCATTTACTTTGATTGCAGGATCATATAACAGAGAAAAAAGATTAGCCACTTCTTCAGAAACCTTAGCCAATGGATGCAAAGAAGATATTTCCGGCAGATTCATATGCAGCACCGTTTCACTTCCCGCCCCGCCGCCCGACGGCAACGGCATCTGCTCTGCACTTGGTATCTGAGAAGTCTCCTGAAAAATATCCACTGCTTCCTGCTCTTTTGCGCAACCACTTAAAATCAGCAGCATACATAACAAAAAGCATACAGTCCGTCTAATCCAACTGATATAACCATTTATAAATCGCTTTTGCATTACACACCCGTTTTACATATTCTTCCGTTTCCGGATATGGAATATCTTTCGTCTCCGGAAGGTATTCCTCTCCCCATTCCTGCTGCCATTTTTTTACATTGTTGGGGCCTGCATTATATCCGGCCAATATTTTAACTTCGTTTTTTCCGAATTGTTGCTCTAAATAATGCAAATACCAGCATCCAATGCGGATATTTGTCTGAGGTTCCAACAGCATCTCTGCTTCAAAATCCTCTATACCCAATTTTCCGGCAATCCATTCTCCGGTAGAAGGCATAATCTGCATCAACCCCATCGCTCCTACACGGGAATGTATTTCCGGCCTGAAAGAACTTTCTGCCCAAATCACAGCCAAAACCAAGTAGGGGTCCAACTGATATTCCTGTGCATATTCCTGCACAAACACTTCATATTTCAACGGGAAACGCATCCTGCAATAACCATACGTCCCGATCAATGATACTACCAGAAATAATACGATACAAATTGCAACAATCCAGCGCTTCTTTTTATGTCTCTTCATACTTTTCGATTCTTGCGAGTTGATTGTTCACCTGCTCAATCAAGTTCTCATAACTCCCCGAATTTTCTATCGTGTATACTGGTTTATCCTCCGGCATATGCATCTGTTGGCTGCGTACCCGAGCCAAAGCTTGTTCCTCTTCCAAATGATCTCTCTCAATAATGCGCGCAATTCGAAGCGATTGTTCTGCACAAACGTTCCATATTTCATCACATAAACGATCTAATCCTGCTTGCACTAACAGCGGTGCATCGATTACCATCAAACCTTTTTGCTCTTTCAGGCAATGCAGTATCTCTTCCGTTACCCTTGGGTGCACAATTCGATTGAGGGCTTCCAATTTTTCCCTCTCCGAAAACACAATCGTTCCTAATTTTCGCCGATCTATCTGTCCGTCATAAGCGAGACAATCCGTACCAAAATAAGCTACGATTTCTTCAAAGGCCGGCTGCCCCTTTAGAATTACCTGATGCGAGATTTTATCCGCATCCAGAATCCTAATTCCCTTTTGCCGCAAAAATCCAGAAACTGTTGATTTTCCGCTGGCTATCATGCCGGTCAATCCAATCACATACATGTTATTTCGCCTCCGCCCAATTTTTACCGCTGGCAACATTGGATTTAAGCGGCACTTCTAACTGGATAACCGATTCCATCGTTTGTTTCAATATTTCCTTGACCGTTTCTGCTTCTTCCGGTACTGCATCCACAATCAACTCGTCATGTACCTGCGAAATCAATTTCGAGTTTAACTTCTGCTTTTTGAAAGCCTGAGCGACGTTGATCATCGCAATTTTTATAATATCTGCTGCCGTCCCCTGAATAGGCGTGTTCAGGGCTATGCGTTCTCCAAACGAACGCATATTATAATTGGAAGAGGCCAATTCCGGCACATAACGGATACGTCCATATAAAGTCTTTACATAGCCATCCTGCCGAGCCTGCTGTACAACCTGATGCATATACCGGCGTACTCCTGTAAATTCTTCCAGATAACGATTAATATATTCCTCAGCCTTGAATCTGGGAATTCCCAAATTCTTTGCCAACCCAAAATCACTGATACCATATACGATGCCAAAATTGACCGCTTTAGAACTGCTGCGCATCTCCGGCGTTACTTCCTGCAATGGCACCCCGAAAATTTCCGAAGCAGTTCGCGCATGGATATCCTCATCATGAATAAAGGCATCGCACATATGCGCATCCTGTGAAATATGAGCCAATACCCGCAGTTCGATTTGCGAATAGTCCGCTGCTATGATCAAGCCATCAGGCCTGGAAGGAATAAACAACTCACGAATATGTGAAGTAAACTCTGAACGCACCGGAATATTCTGCAAATTGGGCTCTATGCTGGAAATTCTGCCCGTTGCCGTTGCAGTCTGGCTAAATGTAGTATGCACCTTATGAGTTTGTGGATCTGCCAGAATTCCCAAGCCATCAAGATATGTACTTTTCAATTTAGTAAGCAGCCTGTATTCACTGATTTTATCTATAATCGGGTGCATACCGCTCAGTTTTTCCAACACCTCAGCATTGGTGGAATAACCGGTCTTTGTCTTTTTCACCACAGGGAGCCCCAATTTTTCAAACAAAATACTTCCTAATTGTTTCGTGGATGCAATATTAAAATCTCTTGTGCCTGCCAACTCATAAATCTGCTCTTTTAATATCTCAATATTATCCGCATATTGCTGTGAAAGCCTTTTCAGCAATTCTGTATCAATTTCAAAACCTTCTTCTTCCATCTGAAACAGCACTTCACATAAAGGCATTTCAATCTCATAAAAAACTATTCCCAAATCCTGTTTTTCAATTGCCTGCTCCTGTGCTCTGCGTATAACAAACAACGCTGCCGCACTTTCCTCTGCATCATAAGTGTCCTGCAGTTTTGCCAGCGAAAAATCCCGCAAGGTAGGATTCAATACGTATTCTGCCAGCATAACATCAAAAGCAATCCCTTTGGGTGCAATCTGTAATTCTGCACAGACATGCCTCAGCCCTTTGGCATCATATACCGTTTTTTCTATTATCTCATCTTCCAGAACATCTTTCATCAACTGCAGCGCCTGCTGCCAGGAGAGTGTATCACCAAAC
>CAMEMG010000038.1:0-13332 GCA_945927325.1 uncultured Clostridia bacterium
CTCTCACTTTCCGGAGCGGAGCTTGTGATATTTGACAAAAAACTCATAGAGTTCTTTTGCCTGCTGTGCTTCCGGCGTCTTTTTCTTGATATGCATCACATCCTCAAGAATACGCCTTGCCGTTTCATCATCAAAATACCGATAAAGGCCTGAGCCCCAGGTAGCTCGCTTCGTTGTTATTCCGGCATTACCATAGTAATTCCAGAATAGCATATTTCGCGCTTCCTCCGGCGATAATATCAAACGGTAGCGGCTCCTTGCTGCGACGATCCCTTCCTCCGCTGTTTCTTCCATAAGAAACAGTGCAAAAATCTGCCGCTCCCTTTCTGTTGCCTGCGGTTCACGTGTTGTTAAAATACAAAGCCCATTTTTTCTAACCTGCAATGCTCGCTTTTGCTGGCCACCATCAGCAGCATAAGCCTGCGCGCGCCAATCCGTAAGCAATCTGCTCTCCCAGCAAGGAATCTCGCCCTGTTCATAAAGCGATTCCAGCTGCCGACGCGAAATTTCCTCCTCCATCCGGCTGCGGCAATGGCTATGCTCCGAACTGCATTGCCTGCATTTTTTCACTCTGATATTGCTGCGGATGGCCGCATCACTGCACACTCCACAGAACCCGGGCATCGTTTCTGTGCGTCCGCCATCGCAATAGGTACATTTCAACGCTAAATTTCCGGCTTTCCGGAGCGAACGCCCGGAAGCCTGTTGCTCCCGTTCCTGGCGACTGCGCAGCCGTTCTCCGGAATTTTCTCTTTGTACCCGCAGTTGTTCCTGCTGCTGCGCCGCTGCCTCTGCGAGGTCATTTGAAATACTTTCCTGGAATTCCGGGCTGCATAAAGCAAGTCCCATTTCAAATGCCTGTGGATACGCCAATCTTTTTTCACCATCCGCAAAAGAGACAATCAGAAAGTCCCGCTGCTGCACTTTTACAACGCCTTCTCCAAACCTGCCATGTACGACCTTTTGCCCTTCCAGCATTTCTTACACCTCACCTTTTTTCATATTGTTATACTGCGCGCATATTTATTGCGTAATCGTTGTATACATATTCAGTATACCATATTTCTTGGTGATGCAGTGCAAAGAAAATGCAAAAAAAGTAAAAAAGAACGATATCAACCGTTCGCACATTTTCCTGCCCGGCTTTATCAAACGCCTGCTTCCTGTGCTCTGCGGATATGAATCGTTCTTTTTGATTTGCAGCTATGCCATTAAAGCGCCTGCCGCACTCTCCCTGTTTCTTATGTGGCGGTACTATCTTTTTCTGTACAAAATTCTTTGCATTTTTCTTTTTTCCGAATTCAAAGTATGATGTTCCATATACTCCTATATATCACACTATCCGGCTCATTCAGGTCATTTTCTCCTGCTTTACTTTATGATCGATTATATGGCGGGAAGCCAACTCTTGTTGAATTTCTTCAATACGGATACCCGATTGCACCATTAAAACCAACGTATGATAGGCCAGATCGGCAATTTCATAAATCGTCTCCGCCCGATCCTCAGCCTTGGCAGCAATGATAACTTCTGTACATTCTTCTCCAACTTTTTTAAGTATCTTATCCAGACCTTTTTCAAACAAATAAGTCGTATAAGAACCTTCCGGGCGCTCCGCCTTTCTTCCCTCCAGCAGCGCATACAGGCCTTTCAGAGAAAATTCCGGCTGTTCTCCATTCTCATAAAGCGGCGCCGTAAAGCAGGAATCAGTCCCTAAATGGCAGGCAGGACCTTCTTTATGCACCACAACAACAAGCGCATCCCGATCGCAATCTGCTGTAATGCTGACAATATGCTGGACGTTTCCAGAGGTTTCCCCTTTGCGCCATAATTCCTGCCGTGAGCGCGACCAAAAACAGGTTCTTCCTTCCCGCAAGCTGATCTCCAGGCTTTCCCGGTTCATATATGCCAGCGTAAGCACCTTTTTGCTTTCCGCATCCACTACAATAGCCGGGATCAACCCCTGCGCATCAAATTTCAATTCTTCTATCTTGATCATAAATTCTTCTCCCATGTTACCCTGCGCACAGGGATATTCTGACGTTCCAAATTTTCTTTCAATTCTTCGATTGATACTTCTCCAAAGTGGAAAATCGAGGCAGCCAGCCCTGCATCAACCTTGGGGAGTTTATGAAACAGCGTCACAAAATCCTCCATACAGCCTGCCCCACCCGAAGCAATTACAGGCACCGAAACACAATCGCATACTGCCTGTAGCATTTCCAAATCGAACCCGCGCTTGACGCCATCTGTATCGATGCTGTTGACTACCACTTCTCCTGCACCGGCATCCACACAACGCCGAATCCATTGAATGGCATCCATACCGGTATTTTCCCGGCCACCTTTGGCAAACAGCATAAAGCGGCCGTCCACCCGCTTAACATCAGCCGAAAGTACCACACACTGATTCCCGTAGCGTTTTGCGGCCTCTCCCACCAAATCAGGATTGCGAATTGCACCTGAATTGACGCTCACCTTATCGGCGCCGCACTTCAAAACGCGGTCAAAATCCTCCAGTGTATTGATACCTCCGCCCACCGTCAGCGGAATGAAGATATTTTCAGCCACTTCCCGCAAAATATCCGTAAACAACTTACGCTGTTCAAAAGAAGCTGTGATATCATAAAAAACAAGTTCGTCCGCACCATGGTCGCTGTAATATTTTCCCAGTTCTACCGGCGACGAAACATCGTTCAGTCCCTCAAAATTTACCCCTTTTACGACTCTGCCTGCCCTGACATCCAGACAGGGAATGATACGCTTGGTAATCATAAGCTTTCTCCTTTCGCACAGGCAAACGCTTCCGCCAAATCCAGTTTCCCCTCATAAACGGCTTTACCCACAATGGCACCATATAGCTTCAACTCTGCCAACCGATGGATATCCATCAAAGAGGACACTCCGCCAGAAGCAATGATGCGCAAACCCAACTGCTCTGCAAGGTGGCGATAAAGGCCGATATTTGCACCGCCAAGCATACCGTCTCTGGAAATATCTGTGCAGATAATTGTCTGCACCCCGATTTCCTGAAGCCGGCGGCAAAACTCCATCCCGTCCATTGCAGATACTTGCTGCCAGCCATGCGTTGCCACCTTACCTTCTCGAATATCCACACCAACCGCAATATGGCTTCCCCATTTTTTTACCATTTCCTTTAAAAAATCCGGCTGTGTCAATGCTGCCGTTCCCAGAATCACACGCTCAACACCGGCTTGCAGATAATTTTCCACTGTTTGTGCAGAGCGAATTCCTCCGCCCACTTCCAATTTCAGCAGCTTACGCTGCGCAATCTCCCGGATCAATGATAAGTTGGGCGTTGTCCCCCACTTTGCGCCCTCCAAATCTACCACATGCAGATATTCTGCTCCTGTCTGCGCAAAACGCTCAGCCAATTCAGGCGGATTTTCACTGTAGACTGTCATTTGCCGGTAGTCGCCTTTTATCAGACGCACAGCTTTGCCTTCATACAAATCAATTGCCGGAATGATAATCATGTTTTCTCACCTCTTTTACAGCTCACAGAAGGCGCGCAGAATATTCAGCCCTGTTTCCCCGCTCTTTTCGGGGTGAAATTGCGTCCCCAAGACATTACCGTTGGCAGCAGCGGCCGTCAGCAGAGCGCCATACTCTGCGCTGGCAATGGTGTAGGGCGCACAATCTGCAGCATAGTAAGAATGCACAAAATAGACAGCCTCTCCTTCACTGACATAGCGAAACAATGGGCTTTTAGGCCTGTTTTCAGGAAAAATCAGCGCATTCCATCCGATATGCGGCACTTTATATTCTTCCGGAATCACCGGCTGAATTGGCCGCACATTGCCCGGTATTAACGCCAGTCCCCGATGTTCACCATATTCATAGCTTCGATCAAATAACAGCTGCATACCCAGGCATATGCCCAGCAAATACTTACCTTTCGCTGCCTCTTCCTTCAGCAAAATATCCATCCCAGCCTCGGATAATTTGCGAGCCGCATCGCCAAATGCTCCTACACCGGGCAAAATAATCTTCTCACTTCGCCGAAGTGTCTCTGGTTCTCTCGTCACTACCACTTCTTTTCCGATATACCGAAGCGAGCTTTGCAGAGAAAATAAATTGCCGACTCCATAATCAACAATTGCGATCATTTTATAAGACCCCTTTCGTGGAGGGAATTTCATCAGCATAGGCGGCATCAATAGCGACTGCCTTTGCCAACGCACGCGCCATCGCTTTAAAACACCCTTCAAGAATATGGTGGGAATTCGTGCCGGTTAACTGGCGCAAATGTACCGTCATCTCTGCCTGACGGGCAAAACCAATCCAAAACTCCTCATTGAGCTGCGTATCAAATGTCCCAACTTTTTCCGTGGGCGGCTGAACCGCATAGCAGAGCATTCCGCGCCCGGAAATATCCACCGCTGCCAAAATCAGGGCTTCATCCATCGGAAGCAGCATATCGCCATAGCGCACAATGCCTTTTTTCTGCCCCAGCGCTTTTGCGAAAGCCTGTCCAAGGCAGATTCCGATATCCTCCACCGTATGGTGATCGTCCACTTCCGTATCCCCTTGGCACTGTACTTCCAGATCAAATCTGCCATGCCGGGCAAATAAAGTCAGCATATGATCCAGAAATCCACAGCCCGTATTTATAATACTGCTGCCTGAACCATCCAAATCCAGAGAAAGGCGGATATCCGTCTCCGCAGTCCGGCGCTCTATTTCCACTTTACGCATCTTTATACCTCCGCCATAATTTCATCCACTGCCGACAGCAATTTTTGCATCTGTTGCTGTGTGCCAACCGTAATACGGACATAGTTTTCTATTTTCTCTTTTCCGAAATACCGCACTAAAATTCCTTTTTCCCGCAATTTACGATAAAGCAGCTCGCCTGCCAGCGCCGGATGCCGGGCAAACAGGAAATTGGCCTGTGAATCCGTTTGCAAAAAACCTCGCGCTGCCAACTCTTTTTTCGTAAATTCCCGTGCTGCACAGATTTTCTGCGCACAGCTGCGATAATAAGACTCTCCTTCGTCTTCCAGGCTAGCTTCTCCGGCCAGCAAGGTCAGCCGATTGATGTTATATGGGTTAAAAGAATACTTCATGGTATTGAGATCCCGAATGATCTCCGGCTGCGCAATGGCAAAGCCCAACCTGCCTCCGGCCAGGCTGCGCGATTTCGAAAAGGTCTGTATTACCAATAAATTTGGATATTTTCCAATTAACGGCACACAACTTTGCGCACCAAAATCCACATACGCCTCATCAACCAATACCAGATTATGAGGATTGTTCTGCAGAATCTCCTCTATCTGCTGCGGGCTGAGTGCCAGCCCGGAAGGAGCATTGGGGTTTGCGATTACAATCGTTCGGCCGAGCCCTGCATAATCCCGCGGACAAATAGAAAAATCCTCGCGTAAAGGAACTTTCAGAGCATCAATGCCCAGTAAAGCAGCGTATACTTCATAGAATCCATAGCTGATTTCCGGAAAAGCCACCCCGATCTGTCCGTCACAAAAAGCCATAAAGGAAAAAGCCAGCAGCTCATCCGAGCCATTGCCTACCGCAATATTTTCCGGCAAAACACCGTAGCGCTGCGCCAACCTGCGCACCAATCCGCTGCATTCCGGATCCGGATAAAGCCTCAGCTTTTCCACTTCCTCCCGATTAATACACTCCATCACCCCGGGAGAAGGCGCATAGGGGGATTCATTGGTATTCAGTTTAAGATATTGCATATCCTGCGGCTGTTCTCCCGGCGTATACGCCTGCAGCCCCGCAAAACGTCTGCTCAGAAATTCACTCATCTTTCTGCCTCTCCTCAAAGCGGATTGCTGCCGAACGTCCATGCGCCTGCAGCCCTTCTTTTTCCGCAAAATAGGTCACCTGCGGCTGTACTTTCGCCAGGGCTTCACGGGTATAATACAGAAATTGCGTTTTCTTAATGAAATCATCCACTGAAACTGCACTGGAAAAGCGTGCTGTACCCCCGGTCGGCAAAGTATGATTGGGACCCGCCAGATAATCCCCAAGCGCTTCCGGGCAATACTGCCCGAGGAATACGGAACCTGCATGTTTAATACCATCCATTAGTGCAAAAGGATTTTCTGTACAGATTTCCAAATGCTCAGGCGCAATCAGATTGGAAATCTCCACTGCCTCTTCCAATGATTTTACCAATATAATTTTACCATTTCGGGCAATGGATTCTGCCGCAATCCCTTCGCGAGGCAACAGACGCAGCTGGCGCTCCACTTCTTCAGCCACCTGTTCTGCCAAAGGCCGACTGGTCGTAATCAGCACAGCCGCAGCCAATTTGTCGTGCTCTGCCTGCGCCAGCATATCTGCTGCCGCAAAACGGGGATTACAACTTTCGTCGGCAATGATAAGCACTTCGCTGGGTCCGGCAATCATGTCAATACTCACCAACCCATAAACTTGCCGCTTGGCTTCTGCCACAAAAACATTGCCCGGCCCGGTAATTTTATCCACTTTGGGGATGCTGCGAGTCCCATAAGCCAATGCCGCAATGGCCTGCGCTCCACCCACCTTGAAAATACGATCTACACCGGCTACCTTCGCAGCGGCCAAAATGGCCGGCGCAACGCTGCCGTCTGCCTGCGGAGGTGTAACCATGATGATTTTCCCAACGCCGGCTATTTTCGCCGGAATACAGTTCATCAGCACTGTAGAAGGGTACGCTGCCGTGCCGCCCGGAATATACAAACCTGCCTTTTCCAGTGGGAGTATCTTCTGCCCCAATAAAATACCCGGCTGGTCGTTGATCAGATAGCTCTGCCGCAGCTGACGGCTGTGATAATCGCGGATATTCTGTGCGGCCTGCTGCAGAATATCCAAAAATTCCGGTTCTACCTGAGCCCAAGCTTCTGCTATCTCCTGAGGTGTCACTTCCAGCGACTGCAAGACGGCTCCGTCGAATTTTTGCGTATAGCGGAGCAGGGCTTCATCTCCGTTTGCCTGCACATCTGCTACAATATCCGCTACAATCTGCTCAACATTGACTGTCATTGCTTCCCGCCGCACAATCTCGCACACCGGGATTTCTCCGCTATCCAAAATTCGTATCATTTTTGTTTATCCTCCCTGCGTTGCGCAATCAGCACGGCCATCTTCTCGCGGATTTTTTCAATCTCCTGATTTTTAAATTTGAAACTCGCCTTATTGGCAATCAGGCGTGCACTGATTGCCACAATATCCTCTAAAATTTCCAGATTATTTTCTCTGAGTGTGGTTCCGGTTTCCACGATATCTACAATGACGTGCGACATCCCTAAAATCGGCGCCAATTCCACCGAACCATTGAGTTTGATAATCTCTATTTCGCGGTTTTTCCGATCAAAATGTGCGCGGGCAATATTAGGGAATTTTGTGGCAACGCGCAGTGTTTTTTCCGGATCAATCCAGGCACCTTTTTTTCCTGCTACCGAAAAACGGCACTTGCCGATTTCCAAATCCAGCAGTTCATAGACATCAGCTTCATCCTCTAGCAGAATCTCCTTGCCAACGCCCCCGATATCTGCCGTTCCGTGCTCGACATAAATAGCCACGTCGGACGGTTTTACCCAAAAGTAGCGCACCTGATTTTGCTCATCCTCAAAAACCAGTTTGCGATTATTGTCCCGAATTGAAGGGCAGCCATAACCGATTCCCTCAAACATGGCATATACTTTTTCGCCCAATCTGCCTTTGGGCAAGGCAATATTAATCATCTGCTCCTCCTCCTTCCAATCCGTTCCTGGTATAATACAACGTCTGTCCGGTCAGGATTTCCTGCCCGTCACCCGATTGTGCACGCACAGTCAGCCCCTGCGCCGTCAGCTGTTGCACTGTCTGCAATACGCCTGATACCGGCGCCTCCGCATCATAGCGCAATACCACGTCGGCATCATATTGTTTACCGGAAGAAGCATAAGCTTCCAGCTGATCGGCATAAACGGCAAATCCAATCGCACCGGACTGTTTATTTCCCGAAAACTTATGCAGCAGGCCATCATAACGCCCACCTGAAAGCACACTTTTAGGAATTCCCTGCACATAACCCTGAAAGATAATTCCATTATAATACCGCATGTCGTTGGTGATAGAAAAATCCAGGTTGATCCCCTCTGCCTGACCACTTTCCCGGAGCACCCGATATACGGCCTCCAATTCTTCCAATGCAGGCTTTGCGCAATGCTCTGCCAAAGCCTTCACTTGGGGAAATACTTCTGTAAATGGGCCATACAGGGAGGCCAGCTGCTCCAACAGTGCACAGGCATCTTCCGAAAGTCCTACGGTGCAGCACAGTTTTCTCAATTCGTGAACATTTTTCTGTCCGATCAGTTTCAAAGCCTGCCTCTGTGCCAATTCCTGCAAACCCGCTTCCTTCAGAACTTCTGAAACCAACCCCATATGGGAAATCTCCAGCAGATACGGTTCCCCGATTTCTTCCAGACTCTTTCTGGCCAAGGTCAGTACTTCGCAGACAGCATACAAATCAATGCGCCCGATGTATTCCAAGCCTACCTGAAGAATCTCCCGGAACTCATGGGTTCCCTCCATCATGCGAAAGACATTTTCATGATAAAAATATTTCTGCAGTTCGCTTTTTTCCCCTGCTGCATTTTTGACAATGGATAAAGTGACATCCGGCTTCAGAGCCATCAGCCGCCCGCGCAGGTCCGTAAAGGTGATTACATGTTCGCTTTGCAGAAAATCTCTGTTTTCCAGATAGAAATCATATGTTTCAAATCTGCTCATCTTGTATTTTTTATATCCATATCGTTTGTACAGACTGCGCAAGCGATTGACCGTCTGTTCTGTTTTTCCAAAAATCGTTTCCTGCATGATAATTCCCTCTATATCGTAATGGTTTAGCACGCTACTATGATAATCGTTATTTGCCATTATACACATTTTTCATTTGTCCGTCAATCATGTATTGGCATAAAAAGCCAGATATTTTCCTTCCCCCCGCGTTTCTTTTATATTGATCTGCTCTATTATAAAACAGAAAGGCAGTGCATACAACCGCTACTGCGCTTTACTTCGAAAATGATATAAAAAAGCGGCATGGCCTAAACCATGCCGCTCGCCGTTATGCCTGAGGTGCCTGCTGATCTGCCTGTTGTTCGGCAGCCACCGCGACCTTTCCGCCGACAATTCCCGACAGTCCCGCCGAGATGTCAATTCCTGTTGCTTCCTTGATGCCTTCCGTAATTTGAGAAGTCGTCTTCATGACGTCAGCTGCCACTTTCGCAGCATTGCCTTCTCCATACATGATGATCTTATCCGTCTGCGCCAACGGCAGCGCAGCATTTTTGACCACTTCCGGCAATGCCTGCAGATACATTTCCAAAATAGAAGCTTCGCCCATGATTTTCTGCGCTTCCGCCTTTTTCTCAATCGCTTCTGCTTCTGCCAGCCCCTTTGCCCTGATACCCTGTGCCTCCTGCTCCATCGCGTATTTCAAAGCATCTGCTTCCATTTTACGCGCCACAGCCGCTTGCTCAGCCTCATAGCGCTTGGCATCAGCTTCTCTCTGGCGGGAAATCAACTCTGCTTCCGCCATCTTTTCTGCTTTATACTTTTCGGCATCCGCCGTCTTTTTGACCTCTGCATCCAGCTTGCGCTCTGCCAGTTCGATTTCTCTCTCTGCCAGTTCGGCTTCCTTCTCTCTTCTGGCAATATCAGCATTTGCAGAAGTAATTTCGATCGTCTTTCTCTGCTCCTGCTGCTGAATTTCATAAGCGGCGTCTGCTTCTGCCATCTTGATATCGGCAACTTTTTTCAGTTCCGCCTTGCGAATGGTCATTTCATTGTTCTTAATGGCAATTTCCGTCTCTGCCTTAACTCTGGCATCATTGGCTTCCTTATTGGCAGCAGCCTGCGCAATGCCGATATCGCGTTCGCTTTCGGCTTTGGCAATGGCAGCATTCTTCTTGATCTTGGTCACGTTATCGATACCAAGGTCATCAATGATACCATTGGAGTCAGTAAAGTTCTGCACATTGAAGCTGACAACATCCAAACCCATGGCTGCCAGGTCAGGGCCGGCATTTTCCTTGACCAGCTCTGCAAATTTCTGGCGGTCTCCGACCATCTCCTGCAGATTCATGCGGCCAACGATCTCACGCATATTGCCTTCCAGCACCTCTCTTGCCACACCCGCGATATACTCGGTAGGCTGGTTCAGAAAGTTCTGTGCCGCAAGCTGCAGTTTATCCGGCTCGTTGCTGATTTTGACATTGACTGCCGCATCCACGTTGATATTGATATAGTCGGCCGTCGGTACGGCATTGGACGTCTTAATATCAACAGGCATCAGGCGCAGATTTAGCTTATCCAGTCGCTCCAGAAAAGGCACCTTTACACTGGCACGGCCTATGACCACTCTGGCATGCTTGCGCAGCCCAGAAATAATATAGGCCTGATCCGGCGGCGCTTTGACATAACCCATGCAGATGATGATCAATAAGAGAATTGATCCCGCCACAATCGCAATTGTTGTTCCCATAATTGTACTTTTCCTCCTGAAATATTATATTTTTTTGCAATCCTTTTCTTTTTCCTATTACAGTATACTATGTTTCGCCGCGTAATACAAACCTCCTTTTCTCAGATATTGTGGAAGGTATAAAAAAAAGACCTCTACCGCGGCTCACCTGCCACAATAAAAGTCTTGCTGTCTCATTCGATACGGGCAGTTGTGAACTGCCGGTTGACGGTTTCGAAATCCCCTTTCGGATATCAGCTACTCCCTTTGCCTAGTATTATACAATATTTCTATCAAAAGTCAAGAAGCTTTGACATTCTTACGGGAAATTGCTACCATAAAATTGAAATTACAACGAGGAGCAATGCTATGCAAGGAAATATCCATACACAAACCATAGATGGCGCGACCGTCCATTTATATCTTCCTCCGCAGACGGAATGGTCGGATCCCCTGCCCTGTCTGTATGTCGCCGGACAGGAACAGCCTGCACAGAGCAAGCAGCAACTGCTGCAAATCATGCAAATATTGGAGCCCCAGCTCTGCCGCAATGCTCTGCCTCCTTTTGCATTGGCTTCCGTTTCTCCAGCGCAGTGGGATGCCGCCTATTCGCCCTGGCCGGCGGCGATGGGCGAACGCAGTTTTTCCGGGATGGCAGATGATTACTTTTCCTTTTTACATACCCGGGTACATCCTTATTTGAAAACGCATTACGGCTGTTCGGATGCACGGGAAGCCATCGGTTTTATCGGCTACTCTCTGGCCGGTATAGCAGCGCTTTATGCTTATCTTGCGCATCCTTTTTTCAGGCTTTGTGCCAGCGTCTCCGGTTCCTTATGGTATCCGGAATGGATTCCCTATTTAAAACAAAGTTATCATCAGGCTTTGCCCGGAAAGATTTATCTTTCTCTCGGTAAAGCAGAAGTAAAAACCCGTTCTCCTCTGTTGCGGGAGAATCAGCCCTGTACCGAACAAACAGCCGTTTTGCTGAGCGAAGTTCTGGGAGATACAAACGTTTGCTTTGCCTGGAACAACGGCAACCATTTTTATGAGGTCCCCGAGCGGCATGCCCGCGCCATCAGCTGGCTGCTGCAGGATTTCCGCCTGCTATAGACACTAAAAAGAGAGGCAAGCCTCTCTTTTATTATGCTTATTTCACTTGACCAAACATTTTTTCCATTCGAACGACTGCTTCCCGTAACGTATTTTTCGTCACACCAAAATTCAATCGCACAAAACCGCGGCCGGCCTCTCCGTGATACAGGCCATTATTCAGGCTGATGCCTGCCTGCTCCATAAATACCTGATCCAGGGCTTCCGGATCAGCCTCCATCTTTTTGCAATCGATCCAGAAAAGATAGCTGGCTTCCGGGACCAACGGCCGAATTGGAAATTGTTTCTCACGCACCAGCGCCAGAAATAGATCTCGATTCTGCTGTAAATAAGCCGTCGCCTGCTCCAGCCATTCATCCGCCTGCCCGGAAGCAATCGCCGTAACTGCCGCAACGCTGAAGGAGTTGGATGCATAATGGAAATCAAAGGGGCGCAAATAGGCATCCCAGCGTTTTCTTAATTCTATATTCGGAATCAGAATCATAGCATGCGGCAGGCTCATCATATTAAACCCTTTGCTGAAACTGAAAACCATGATCGATATGCTTCTGGCTTTTTCGGAAACCGCCAAAACAGGATAATGCCGGCGTCCATCATAGGTAATCAGCGCATGCACCTCATCCGAGAGAATGATAACATGATTTTCCTCACAAATATCCACCATTTTTTCCAGTTCTTCCTTGCTGAAAACTCTTCCGGTCGGGTTCTGTGGACTGACCAGTATAAACATAGCCGGTTTAAACTGCTTTATCTTTCTTTCAAAATCCTCAAAATCTATTTCATAGCCTTCCTCTTTTAAGAGCATCCGGTTTTCCAGCAGATGGCACCCCGCGCCTTCAATTGCTTCTACCAAAGGCGTAAAATACGGGCTCTGCATTATAATATAGTCTCCTGGCTTACAATAGGCGCCGATCGTCAGGCGAATCGCCGCGATGGTGCTGGGAAGATCCCGCAGCCATGCGTCCTCGATCGACAGAGCATATTTTCTATGAAACCAGCCGACGATTGCCTCCGTATATTCCCGAGGTCTGCTGCGATAATTGAAAGTATTTTCTTCACATACCTTTGCGGTTGCCTATCTGATACACGGGGCACAGAAATAATCCAGATCCGCAGTCCCCATACCGAGTATATCCTGCCGGCCTTCAGGCTGCGCCCAGCGAACAGACCCATTATAGCGATGATCCAAGGTTGTATCGAATGTGTATTTCATTTCATCTTACCTCCTGATGTTTCTGCCACTAAATTCGTTTTGAAAATTATCCAATCCTGTTCAGGCATTTTCCGGCCGCGCCGCATACCATTGCCCCTGCCGCACATCATCCCGCTCCAGCGCAGCCCATATGGCATTGAGCACCCGTTTTTTATCTGCACTCCACAGCGGGGCAATCAGCTTTGCGCGTTCCCCATCGCCGGTCAGACGAAGCACCACCATTTGTGGCGGCAACAACCGCAGGCAATCTTCCAATAGCTGAATATACGTTTCCATCTCCATTGCGCTGAATTTTCCTGCCGCATAATCCGCCGCCAGATCCGTACCTTTCAGCACATGCAGCAGCTGCAGTTTAATTCCCTGTACACCGCTCGCTCCGATATAGGCTGCCGTCTGGCGGATCATTTCCGGAGTCTCACCGGGCAGCCCCAGTATCATATGTACAACAACCGGGATCTGCCGCCGCTTCAATTCCGCAACTGCCCGATCAAAGACTTCCAGCGGATAACCTCTGCGAATATATTCC
>CAMEMG010000039.1:0-13034 GCA_945927325.1 uncultured Clostridia bacterium
AAAGCCATTCTGGCCGGGCAGCATAATATCCAATATGATGGCATCATAGGCATTGCTCATGGCATATTCAAACCCATCCTCTCCATCGTAGACGATATCTGCCTTGTACTTCTGCTCCAACATAATCTGCCGGAGCGCTTCTGCCAGATGTCTTTCGTCTTCCACAATCAAGATACGCATAATTTTACCTCTTTTTATTGTATTCGGTTTTTCTATTGTATTATAGGGAACGGTACTTAAGAATTCGAATTACACAATTTTTCCGCACCTGCCCGCTTTTTCGGCAATTCTTAAAACCACCCTATCGCCTTTATTATAGCAAAAAAGGAGAGTAAACACCACTCTCCTTTTTATTTTTTCAATAAATCACCATATGATTCATATCTCCAACCACTACAGAAAAATCCAACTCTTTTCCTTCCCGCCATACTGTCAGTTCAATGGTTTCGCCCGGCTCCGCAGCCTGAATCGTTTCTACTAAAATATCCTGTTCAATCAAGGAAACCCCATTGCACTTTATGATGACATCTCCCAACTCAAGGCCTGCTTTTTCTGCCGGGCTGCCACTCATAAATTCCTGAATCATCTTGCCCTGAGGAAGCTGCTGCTGAGCCGCTTCTTCTGCCGACAATTCAACATACAAAATACCAATCCCCGGCCGCTGGATAGAACCGCCGTTGATAATCCGTAAAGCAATTTCCTTTGCGGCGTCAATCGGTATTGCAAAACCCAGGCCCTCAGAATTGATAGGATTGCCATATTCATCATAGGATGAAATCAGGCTTTTCAAGGTAACAATTCCTATCACTTCTCCTTTGCTGTTAACCAAAGGGCCGCCGCTGTTACCCGGGTTGACTGCTGCATCTATCTGTAAAAATTCCTGCAAAGTGCCATTATAGCTCAATTTCCTGCCTACGTAGCTGACATACCCCACCGTTACACTCCCCGTCAGATTCGCATCCGCTCCGGCAGGATTGCCCATGGCAATTGCCATCTCTCCGACTTTGGTTTCTGCAGATCTGCCCAAAGCTACCGCTTTCAGTGAAATATGATCGACTTTCAATACTGCTAAATCCATCGTTGCATCTCCGCCGACATATTTCGCTTCCAGCTCCTGCTCACTGCCTTCCACCGAAATGGTATAGTTGCTGCCCTCCACCACCACGTGGTAATTCGTCAGAATATAGCCACTCTCATGAATCACAAAACCCGTACCTCTGGAATACAGCATAAATTCGCCATCTTCCTCCACATAGGCATTGACCCCTACAACGCTTTCCGAAATCTGTTCGGCGATTTCGGGCACAGGGTTTGCCTCATTTGTAATTACCGGCGCTTCACCCCCTATACTGGTAATCTCCGGGTTCGGTGCATAGTCATCTTTTTTGATAATCGGCTCATCCTGTTCTGTTCCCCATTCTTCCCATGTATAAGGTGAGCCCTCTTCCAGGCGTTCTCTGAGTGTTGGAATCAAAAAACTCATGGATAACAAGCAACCGATCATCATACTGGCCAAAATGCCGGCAATAATCGCCATCACCGTCCAGCCACGCCGTTTTTTATGCGGCTGTGTTTCCGGAGACGAAAAACCTGCCCCCTGTCCGTTGCCGTAAGCCGCATTCTGTACAGGATAACTCTGTACGGGATAACCTTGCGCCATATACTGCGGATACCCATATCCCTGCCATTGCGGAGGCTGCTGCACATAATAATAGGGCTGGCTGTAATAGGGCTGCGCATAACTTCTTTGAGCATTCGCCGCTGCCTGCTGCTGTTTTTCCTCTGCCGCCTGGTTTTCTTCCGGCTGCTGTTTCATATAATTTTGATTCTGATCCATTCGGATTCCTTTCTTCCGCCCGGAACTTATTTTTCCGACTTCTTCCCATCTTTTTCATCTGCCAGTGACAGTGTAAACGTGAAAACCGTCCCCATTCCGGCCTGGGAATTCACCCATATTTTTTCATCATGTCGGTTGATAATCTCTTTCACAATAGAAAGTCCGATTCCTGTTCCCGGAATTTTGCGGTTATGCGATTTATCCACTTTAAAAAAGCGATCAAAAATGTATTTCAAATCTTCCGGCGGTATAATCTGCCCTGTATTGGAAATATTGATATTAACTTTCCCGTCAGACAGATAAGTCCAGATTTTTATGGTTCCACCCTCTTCACAGAATTTTACCGCATTATCCAGCAAGTTGGTAATCACCTGGGTAATACGATCCATATCTGCCCGTACTTCCGTCTTTTCTTCGGGAATATTTACAGAAAGATCAATGCGCTTATCTTCAATTTTACCAATGAAGTTGATAATACAGCGACGGATCAATTCGTTGATATCCCATACGGCCATATCCATAGGGAATTGATCTGATTCAATACGCACCAGATCCAGCAAATCCACAATCAGCGCATTCATCCTGCGCGCTTCGGAAAGCACAATTTCCAAATACCCTTTTTGCTCCTCCTGGCTGATTGTCCCATCCAGCATACCCTGGATAAATCCCTGAATCGCTGTAAGCGGGCTCTTCAATTCATGAGAAACATTGCCTACAAAGCTGGAACGCGTATCTTCATATTTTTTCAATGCTTCTGCCATCATGTTGAACGTTTCCGTCAACTGGCCAATCTCCCCGCGATCCGTCACTTCGATCCGCTGATCAAAATTGCCTTTTGCCAGCTCGTTTGCTGCCTGATTCATATCATACAATGGCTTGGAAATTTTACGGGACACTTCAAAAGAAAAAAATACTGCCAAAATCAGCGTAATCCCAATCACAGCCATGGACGCCTGCTGAATCTGAGAAATAACTGCATCTACTCCCGTAACCTGCCCATTCATATAGACAGAACCAATATTCGCACCATCTTTCTGAATCGCACAACCTACCGTCACTACCGGAGCGTAATATAGTCCGTCTCCTTCATAAAGCATATAGACCATATTGCCGGAATCGACTTTTTCTGCCATCCGCTCCTGATTCTGCCGCGCATAGTTCTCGTACTGCCCGTAATCCTCATCGTAATTCAATTCGATAACAATTTTATCATATGCATCTGCAATCCAGATGGAACCGCTGCGCTTTTCTGCCATTTCCTTGACATAGGCAAATAATTGTTCATCCGTATTGCCTGTCTCATAATACTCCTGAAACGTCCGGTGAATCAGGCTGCATCCTTCTGAAAGGCGCGAAACCACTTCCTCCACCGCATTTTTACGCAAACGTGTTGCACAGATCACATTGAGCAGAAGAATCGCTATCAAAAGTATTCCCGTACATACTGCCAAAATACGGGAAAATAAGGTTTTATAGCGAAACATCACTTCACCTCTGCTTCATCCACCTCAAATTTATAGCCTACGCCCCAAACTGTTTTAATATGCCAGGGCTGCTCATCTCCCAGTTTTTCGCGCAACCGCTTGATATGAACGTCAATCGTTCGGGAATCTCCATAAAAATCAAACTCCCATACTTTCTGCAGCAGCTGTTCACGCGTAAACACCTTATTGGGATGCGATGCCAGGAAATATAGCAATTCCAATTCCTTGGGCGGAAGTTCCAGTTTTTTTCCGCAGTATTCCACCGTATATTCCGCAATGGAAATTTCCAGATTTTCATATTTTATAGTAGTCGGCTCTTCCACGGCCGTCTCCGTGCGCCGGATCACCGCTTTAATACGCGCAGTCAATTCCTTCGGCTCAAACGGTTTCACAATATAGTCGTCTGCACCCAATTCCAGCGCCAGCACTTTATCAATCGTATCTCCCTTTGCTGTCAGCATGATGACAGGAGTAGAACTCTCCTTGCGGATCTGTTTGATTACTTCAATCCCATCCATGCCGGGCATCATGATATCCAGCAGAACCAGATTTGGCGTTTCCTTATGGAATAGTTCCAACCCGGCTGCGCCATCATGCGCAACCTGCACATTCATTCCTTCTTTTTCCAGATAAAGACGGATCACTTTGCAGATATTTTCATCATCATCCATCAAAAGTATTGTATTATTGGCCATTGCTGTCTTTCCTCCCGGATTATTTTATCATTCAACTGCAGGATTGTTTCCCACAAGGTCCTTCTTATCCATTATATATACACTTTATGAACAATTTGTAACTTTGCGGAAACTTTAATAAAAATTGCTATTTTAATGTCACTACGGTGACACCCGCCTCTCCTTCGCCATACTTGCCCAAACGGAAGGATTGCACATGTGGATGGCGCCGCAGGTATTGCTGAATTCCGCTGCGCAGTGTCCCTGTGCCCTTACCATGAATAATAGAAACTTCTTTGATTCCTGCCAAAAAAGCATCATCCAGATATTTATCCACTTCAATCAGCGCTTCTTCCACATTATAACCATGCAGGTTAATGGAAAGCGGCACCATTTTTTGAGCCAGTTGCACGCTGGAAGTGCGCACTGCTTTTCGTTTTCCCTTCTGCTTCTGCATCAAATCGCTATAGTGGATATTCAGTGTCATAATTCCCGCCTGCACACTGACCATTCCTTTTGCATCAGGCAGTGACTGCACAACGGCATCTGCTCCCAGGCTGATAATCCGCACTTCTTCCCCGATATTCAGCTGCTTGGGATCTATTTTTTGCCCCGCTTCGGCGCGTTTAGGCGGCTCAATCTGCCGCTTGAGCCGTTCCTGTTTCTGGTTCAGTTCTAAGCGCACTTTTTCTGTTGTGCGGGTAGCCTCGCTTTCATTCTGCCTGCGCGTTTTGCGAGCTTCTTTTAAAATCTGCTCTGTCTCTTCCTTTGCCGCCCGGACGATCTCATAAGCCTCCTGCCGTGCCTTCAGCAATGCTTTTTCCCGCCGTTCAGCAATATCCTGTTCCACCGCTCTGATTTTCTTTTCCGACTCTTTCGCCTGTTTTTCCAATTCCAGAGCCCGCTGCATTTTCTGATCGGCATTCTTGCGTGTACGCTCTGCATGCAGCATTAAATTATCAAATTCCAGCCGCTCTTCGCGCATAAATGCCCGCGCTCGTTCAATAGTCTCCTTTTTCAATCCCAGGCGCTTGGAAATGAGAAACGCATTGCTCGCCCCCGCCACTCCCATGATCAGCCGGAAAGTCGGCTGCAGAGAATTGGGGTCAAACTCCATGCTGGCGTTTTCAAAATGCTGCGCCGTCATTGCATAGGCTTTAATTTCACTATAATGTGTTGTAGCAAAAATGTGAGCTCCCCGTTCTGTCAGTTCACTCAAAACAGCTAACGCTAAAGCTGTCCCTTCTTCCGGATCGGTACCGGCTCCCATTTCATCCAACAGCACCAGAGAACCACTATCTGCCTTGCGCAGAATATAGATAGTATTCTTCATATGTGAGCTGAATGTGGATAGAGACTGCTCTATACTCTGCTCATCGCCAATATCCGCAAATACTGCGGTAAAAACAGGCAAAGAGCTTCCTTCTCTTGCCGGCAGAAATAATCCGCTCTGTGCCATCAATGCAAACAGGCCGATCAGCTTTAAGGTAACTGTTTTACCACCGGTATTTGGCCCGGTTATAATCAACGTATTAATTTGCGGTTCCACATCCACCGTCACCGGAATCACTTTTTCTGCGTCAATCAGCGGATGCCGCCCTGCCAAAATGGAAATCTTACCTTCTGAATTCAGAATCGGCCGGAATGCTTTCATATGAATCGCCAGGGATGCTTTGGCAAATATCAAATCCAAATAGGCCAGTCGTTCGATATCCAGGCGCATTTCGCTTACACCCGCTCCTGCCAAATCACTCAATTCCTGCAAAATGCGGGCAATTTCCCGTTTCTCTTCTTCCTCCAACAAGCGCAAATGGTTATTGGCTTCTACAATACCCATTGGCTCAATAAACAGCGTCGCTCCACTGGAAGATTGCCCATGAATCAGCCCCGGAATCTGCGCACGGTATTCCTGCTTGACAGGTACCACAAACCGCCCTTCCCGCATAGTAATAATGCCTTCCTGCAGATAGGCCGATTTTTCCTTGCTGCGCAGAATACCATTCAATTTCTCCCGAATCTGTGCATTTTCGCTTTTAATTTTACGGCGAATATCCCGCAATTCGGCAGAAGCATTATCTGCCACTTCTTCCTCACTCAGAATTGCCTGCTCAATGCGCGAAATCAGCAGATCGTCGTACCATAGATCCTGTGCCATTTCCGCCAGCCGCTCCACGCCTGCCGCTTCATCGCGCACAATGCCCTGACGCGCACGTTTTGCGGCCTTATGCAGCCTGCAGACCCGCAGTAATTCTCCGCAGGAAAGCGCTGCCCCAGCCCGAAGTCTGCTCAGTTCTTCCTTAATATCTTCAAATCCACTCATCGGATAGGAAACTGCCGCCAAAGAAATATGTTCTGCTTCCGCCGTTTCCTGCAACAGGTTTTCCACCACGTCAGGCTGCGCACTGGGTTCCAACTCCATTGCCAGTTGTGCGCCCGGTTGTGAAAGGGTGCGTGCACGCAGCATCTCCCTGATTTTATCAAAACCGAGTTTTTGATAGACTCGCTCTTCCACTTGCTTTATTCCACTCCTCTAAAAAAATGTCCGTTGCTATATTTCTGTATTCCGAGCCGTTCCAGATCCACTTTCCCGATATGCTTCCAGGCAGCTTTATAAGCCTGCGTAATCTGTGTAACCTGCTGTGCCCGCTCTCCGGTAAACAACAGGCGCAACCCAATAATTCCCACCTGACGCAGCGCCTGCATTTCCTGCAAGGCAATAGGTACCGCGTTATACACTTGTGCCAGGCAATCTCCTGCCCACAATTTTCCCATCGGAAAACAATATTTCATTTTGTCCTGTAATACACCACTGCCGCAAGCCGTACATCCGGCCTGTTTGCGCACCGGGCAATGGCGCAGATTCATCAACGGCAGTTGTCCATATGCGACATATTCCTTTGCACCGGTCAATGCTTTTATAGCCGTATTCTCAATTTCAGCACTCACCGCATATCCGGCTGCGCCCCAGTTTTCCAGCAGAGCCACAGTTCCCTGATTAGCAATATTCATCCAATAGTCGGCAAGCCACGGTTTTTCCAATTTGCGCGCCAGCTGCGCCGCGCCTGGGTTGGGCGCAATCAATCCATAAAAATGCTTCCCATCTGCTTGCAAAAATTTTTCTGCCCACGCTGCCGTTTCCTGACTAAAAAAGGGCGGCAGCACTAGCCACGTTTCCGGCAGTTTGCTCCGGCAGATTTTTTCCAATTGGACGGCATCCTGCGGAGCCGCATAAATGCGTGCTGCCCCTGCATCAGCCGCGGCCTGCGCCTGTTCTGCTGTACATACCTGTGCCGCTATATACGGCGGCGGCATAACTCCATACCAGGACGGTGATTGATACCGTGTTTTCGTCTGCACTGTGCGACCGGATACCTGTGGCATCATTTTCTGCGATAACTGTTCCAAAACCTGCCGCCGCAGCCCATTGACCATTGCGGCCGGCAAAAACGGTTCCCCTTTCAATTGTACATGGCAGGTACTGACAGCGAAATTCGTACCGCCGCTTTTGCATAATTTTTCGCGAATACTCTGTAGCGAGACAGGTTTTTGAGCCTTTTGCTCCACCGGTATTTCCGCTGTAGCCATCCACTCCCCGCTTCTGGCAATCAGACAGGCTTTGCCTCCTTCTTCTGCTGTGAAATCCAGCGTCACTTGTCGGCCGGCCTCATCCGTTTCCGCAATTTGCTGTATTTTTTTCAGCAGCGACGGTGAAGATTTCAAATATACCCGATCTCCCGCCTGAATCCTTCCGGATACGGGAATATACCATCCATTCGGAGCTTTATCCGCATAAGCCAAGGCAAATCCCATGGCCCCAATTTCAATGCTGTCTCCCTTCTGCAACGGGTATTCCGTTGCCAACAGCGCTTTATTGCCCTGTCTGCTCTGAATTTTTCCCAAATACAGCCCCATATGACCGGGTTTGCGCAGATAAGTAATATCCCTGCTGCCGGAGAGATACCCCTGAGAAAACCCGCCTCGGTTAAATACGCAGGCCAGTTCCTCCCGCAGTTTTTTGCAGTCTGTCGCCCTGCCCTCGTCATATGCATCCAAAGCCTTTCGATAGGCCGATACCGCAGAGACGACATATTCCCTTTTTTTCATTCGGCCTTCTATTTTCAGTGAACATACGCCGGCCTGTGCAAACTGTCCGATCAAATCCAATGTACATAAATCTCTGGTACTCAGATGATAAGCATTTTTACCGAACAATGTATATTCCTGTCTGCAGGGCTGTGCACAACGGCCGCGATTTCCGCTACGCCCTCCGATCATGCCCGACATCAGGCATGCACCTGAAATCCCGGAGCACATGGCGCCATGGCAAAAGGCCTCAACTTCTATGCCCTGTGCCGCTATATCCGCCAGATCTGCAAAAGTGCATTCCCGTGCTGCCACCACGCGCGTGCACCCTAACTCCTGCATCAGCTTTGCTCCCAAACCGCATTGGATGCCGGCTTGTGTGCTGACGTGAACAGACAGTTCCGGAAAACAGCGGCGCACCTGCTGGATATACCCTAAATCCGCTGCTATCACAGCGTCAACACCTGCTTCATAAAGAAAGCGGGTATAGGAAAGCGCTTCCTGCATTTCCCTTTCATAAAGCATGGTGTTTAACGCCACATAAACTTTTTTACCACGCTCATGGGCATAATCCAATATTTCCTTTACTTCACTTTCACCAAAATTCCTGGCATACGCTCTTGCACTCCATTTGCCGCCGATATAACAGGCATCTGCACCCGCTCTCAAGGCCGCCTTGGCTATATCCAGATCTCCGGCAGGCGCCAACAATTCGATTTTTTGTTTTTGCATAGTCGATTCCCCGCGGTGATTTTCGATCCAAAAAACATATAAAAATGCGCCTTGAAGAGGCGCATCAATATTTGCTTACAGTTGTTCATTCCTGCCATTGCCTTTTTCTGCTTCCATGCTCTTGATCCGTTCCAAAGCCCGCTTCAATTTGGCATTCTGCCCAATCTCTGCCTTTTCTTCCAGGATTCTCAGCTCGATCTCCGTTTGTTTGAGCTTTTCCTTTACTTCCCGCAGCTCTGCGGTTACCTGTTCCAACAATTGTGTTTTTTTCGTCAGCTCATCCAAAATCTGCAGCGCAGTGAGTGCAGTGGCAGGGCTCGTAGGCAAACCAATATAGGCGGCCGAAGTTTCCTTGATGCGCTCATTCAGCTCATAGGCCAGCTGATGGATATATTCGCCGCTGTCGTCTGATACAATTTTAAATTCTCTTCCACAAATCGTAATCGTCGTTTTATTTTGCACGTTCGCCCACTCCTCGCATACTATACTCTTATCATAACGCATTTTCTCCATTGTTGCAAGAATACGCGCAATTTTCCAAAAATTTCAGCTGCGTAAATGCAGTTTTTCAGCCGGCAAATTCTTTTCCATCAACTCCAGCATCGTTTGCCGTGCCTTTGGCTCCAGATCTGTTTTGCGGATGGTAAGCATCTGTACGCGATTGATAAAAAATATATAGAATCTTGCATTTTCATATACGCTGCTTAATTTTTCCCAGCGATAAGTCATTCCATCCGGAACGGCTTGCGAATGTGCTGAAATCCCCTGATCATCGATCGTATAATAGGCAGTAGTGCGCTGCTCGATATGTCCTTTTTTCAGCACCTTTAAGATATTATATTCCATCAGCGCAATCGTCAGTAACGGACAAGCCGCCAACAGAATTCCTGCAATCAGCAGGATGCGGTTATTGCCCGCAAAAATGATACAGGCGTTGCCAATGATAACCAAAGCAGCCAACATCCAGATGACACGCTGATCCTTTTTAAACATATTCCAATAGGTAAGGCTCCGATAATCGCCCCTGTGCAAACCTGATTCCACGGTAACTTTTCTTTTTGCCATGCTAAATTTCCTCTATTTCCAGCAAATTTGCTGCATTTTCCCAAAAAATCTGTCGGCGCATCTGTTCACTCAGATTCGCTTTTTCCAGCATAACCAATTCCTGATCATCGTGCCATGGATAGTCGCTCCCATACAGAATATACTCAGACGGATGCTTTTTCATAAAGGCATTGATCTTCTGCTGCGGCATATAACCGGCTGTCATGGCCAGGTCTATATATACCTTTCTCCCCCACAACATTTCTTCAGCCTGCTCCAAATCATCCATCCCGCCCAGATGAGCCAGTACCAACTTCAGCTGCGGAAACCGTTCCATGACCCGCGCCACAGCAGCCGGGGCAGCATAGTCAATACCGCCATCCTGCGGATCCCGACCACAATGGAACAATACTATCATACCATGCTTTGCCATTGCTTCATAGAGGGGAAATGCGCTTTCCGCATCTACCTGAAAATGTTGTGCCGCCGGGTGCAGTTTAATGCCTTTGATTCCCGCATCCCGCAAGCGGCGCAATTCCTCCTCCGCCTTTTCATATGCCGGGTGCAAAGCTCCAAAAGCATAAATTCCGGGTAACGCATTGGCTTGCACGGCAAATTCATTCATGCGCCGCACGCTGCCCGGAGAAGCTGCAATATTCAATTGTACGCAAGCTGCAATTCCCTGCCTGGCATTACGCTCTGCCAGCTCCCGCAGCGTTCCTCTGCCATAGCGCATCCCAGCCGGGCTATAAGGCGCCATGCGCCCGGTCAGCCGATCAGCAATGGATTCCGGATAAGCATGCGTATGAAAATCTATTTTTTTCATTTAACCCTACTCTTTCTCTCCTCCATGCTCTGCTTTTGCCGCATGGCCTGCAGCGCGGCCTGCACAATATGCTCTGCCGTCATACCCATGACCTGTTTCAGATAGGGCAACCGCCCCACTTCACCAAATCGATCGCGAATGCCAATTGGCAAAACAGGAACCGGACCATATTTTGCGGTAACTTCACTTACAGCACTGTGCAGACCACCTAAAATATTGCCATTCTCGCAGGTAACAACTGCACCCGTTTGATTCACCGAGGCCATAATCGTTTGTACATCCAACGGCTTTATCGTATGTGCATCCATTACCTCTGCCGATATTCCCTGCATTTCCAGCAGTTCGGCCGCTCGCAATGCTTCATAAACCATCATACCACAAGCAATCAGCGTCACATCCCGCCCGTGCCGCACAACTTCTGCCCGCCAAAGATCAAATCCTGCCGGTCGCTCATAAACCGGCGGTACTGCGCGCCTGGCCAATCGCATATAAGCCGGCCCTTCGTAGGCCAGCAGCTGCGGCATCAGGCTGCGCAGCTGTACTGTATCCGCAGGCTCTACAATTACCATATTCGGAATAGCGCGCATCATCCCTACATCTGCAATCCCCATATGCGTGCCGCCGTTGATCTCCGCTAAAATTCCGGGATCCGTTCCCACAATTTTTACATTGCGCCCTGCATATCCAATCGAAAGCAATATCTGATCAGCCATGCGCCCCACAAAGCAACAAAAAGTGCTTATCCAGGGCTGATAGCCAAAAGAGGTCATTCCCGCCGCAACACAGGCCATATTCTGCTCGGCAATGCCGACATCCAACGCACGGCCCGGAAAGCGATACCGCAACCCGTGCGTACCGTTTGCTTTTGCCAAATCCGCATCAACTGTACATACCTTTTCATTCCGCTCCATGGCTTCTGCCAATAATTCGGCATATACTTCCCGCATTTCCTGCTCTGCCATATTTCACCTCAACTCCGCTATCGCTCTGCGATAATCCTTCTCGGTCAGCGGCATGGAATGATTGGCATATCCCTTTTCCTCAATAAAAGCAACGCCTTTCCCTTTAACGGTATGCAGAATAATTGCCGTGGGGCAATCTTTCCTTTGCTGTGCCCGGCAAATCGCTCCGCTGATTTGCTCTACGTCATGCCCGTCTACTTCTAAAGCGTAAAATCCGAACGCTGCAAATTTTTCCAAAAAAGGAGCCGGATTACACACCTCTTCCACCAGCCCTGAAATTTGCATACGGTTATAATCCACCAATACCGTTAAATTTGCCAGTTTCTGCTGTGCCGCATACATTACCGCTTCCCAGACCTGCCCTTCCTGGCTTTCACCATCCCCCACAATCGCATAAATTCTGCTGGGAGCACCACACAGGCGGGCAGCAACAGCCATCCCGACCGCACAAGAAAGTCCTTGCCCCAAGGACCCCACACTCATGTCAATCCCAGGAGTGCGCAGCATATCGCCATGACTGGGTAAATCCGTTCCCTCCGCGTTCAGAGTATCCAAATGTTCTTCCGGAAAATAGCCTTTCAATGCCATTGCCGCATATTGTGCCGGGCTGCCATGTCCCTTGCAGAGAATCAGGCGATCTCGCTCCGGCCAATCCGGCCGGGCCGGGTCTATATGCATCTGTTCAAAATAGAGCACTGCCAATACTTCTGCCAGCGAAAGGCTGCCGCCTACATGGCCGGAGCCAATACTGCCAATAGCGCGCAAAGTGCCTCGGCGGATTTCCCTGGCTTTTTCTTCCAAATATTTTCTTTTTGTTGCTTCCATACATACCTCTCAATAAGAAAAAATTATTGCGAGCTTAAAAACAACTGAGGCTTTCGAGGCCGCAAAAGGGAGCTGTGTCGGATGCAACTGTTACGCCCAGCTCCAAATCATACTTTATTACTATAGCATAGGCGCTCTTTTCCGACAAGAAAAGAGCGCCTGCGTTCATGCTTTATTCACTTTTCGACCAATTCCCTTTTCATGCTTTTATGCAGATAAGCACCGATTTTTCTTTGCAAAATCCGAAATCCCTCTGTACGACCAAAGCATAACCAGAACAACAGATTGGGAATGAAGATGCACATTACTATCTGGCAGAGGAATCCGGCAATGCCGCTCCATGGCAAAATCTGCGCAGCAGCTTTCGTCAACAGACACCCGCCCAATGTGCAGCCGGCAAAGGCCATATACATGATAAAATACTGCCCTGCGCCCGGCGCAGCAAAACCTTTGCGATACAAAAGCAACGGTTCAAACCACACAGAAGTACATGCTGCTGCCAATACCGAACCATACATCACGCCCTCTACCCCCATGCCTAAATTGCATAATATGAATGAAAATATA
>CAMEMG010000040.1:0-12420 GCA_945927325.1 uncultured Clostridia bacterium
CCGGCGTATAATAGTGCTGATCGCAGAAATCAGATCGGAGGAAACTTTTGGAAATTTTGAATACGATTTTAACGATTTTGTCCGGATTACTCATGCTGACCCTGCTGGTGTTGGTGCATGAGGGTGGGCACTTTTTCGTGGGAAAAACCTGCGGCATTCGAATTGATGAATTTGCAGTAGGGTTTGGCCCCAAATTGCTGAGCAGAGAAAAGGGAGGCATCCGCTATTCGGTACGTGCTTTGCCTTTGGGCGGCTTTGTACAGTTTTACGGCGAAGAGGAGGAAGTGGATGCGGCTTATGAGCCTCGTGCTTTTAATAACCGGCCTATTTGGCAGCGTGCATTGACCATTGCCGCCGGCCCGGTTATGAACATTCTGTTTGCTTTGCTGCTGACGGTGGCGGTGTTGGTGGGATATGGCGACTATGTGCCGCAGATCGCTTCGGTAGAGCCCGGGATGCCGGCTTATGCAGCGGGCCTGCAGGAAGGCGACCGGATCGTCATGCTCAATGGGAAGCGCATTGATTTCAGCATGGAGTTTGATGCGGCACAAATCAGCAGCAGCGAACATATTACCATCGGGGTCGAGCGGGAAGACGGTTATCATGAATTTGAACTGGATACCATTCAAAATGAAGAAACGGGAGGCTACCGGATCGGTATTACCTATACGGAATATGCCCGCCGGCGATTTGGATTTTTTGAGGCCATAGGGCTCAGCTTTAAATGGCTGTGGCTGATCATTAAAGAGATGTTTACTGCATTGGGAGCGGCGATATTCGGGGGCAAGGGAATCAGCGAGCTTTCCGGTCCGGTAGGGACGATTACCATTGTAGGGGAGGCGGTGCGCTATGGATTTGAGACGATCCTGCGTATGGCAGCGCTGCTCTCCATCAACCTTGGAATTATGAATATATTGCCTTTTCCTGCGCTGGATGGCGGTCGATTGCTTTTCCTGGGAATTGAAAAACTGCGCGGCAAGCCAATCGATCGCAAAGTGGAAAGTTATATCAATCTGGTTGGGCTGGCGTTGCTCTTTTTGTTGATGATTGCATTGACTTATCAGGATATTGCGCGCCTGTTTTCCTAAAAGACGGAGTACAAAAGAAACATGATGAAAAAAGAAATCAGAATCGGCAATACGGCAATTGGAGGCGGGCAGCCGATTCGTATTCAATCGATGACCAATACAGATACGGCGGATGTGGAGGCTACAGCAGCTCAAATTTGCGCTTTGGAGGCTGCCGGCTGTGAGATTATACGCGTGGCGGCCTATAATATAGATAGTGCGCGCTGTATCGGAAAATTGAAGGAAAGATGCAATATTCCCATTGTGGCGGATGTGCACTTTGATTATAAAATTGCTTTGGCGGCAATCGAAGCCGGTGCAGATAAAGTACGCATTAACCCTGGCAATATCGGAGATGCGGCAAAAATCAGAATGGTGGCGGATGCAGCAAAGAACGCAGGCATTCCCATCCGGGTCGGTGCCAATACAGGCTCGCTCGGTAAACAATATTGGGGCATGGAAAAGAGCGAAGCGTTGGTGCAGAGTGCTTTGGAAAATGTGCGCTGCCTGGAGCAGGCAGGTTTTGATAATATTGTTATTGCATTGAAGGCATCGGATGTGGCTGCCAGCGTGCGGGCTTATCGGAAAATGGATGCACTGGTGGATTATCCGCTGCATCTTGGCATTACCGAAGCAGGCGCTTATGACAGTTCGATTGTAAAATCCGCCATGGGGATCGGAGCCTTGTTGCTGGACGGGATCGGAGATACCGTGCGCGTATCCATTACCGGCGATCCGTTGCAGGAAATTCGAGCAGCAAAGGAAATCTTGCAGTGCGCGGGGCGGCGTACTTTTTCGCCGGAAATTATTGCCTGTCCTACTTGCGGGCGGACGCGCATTCAGCTGGAAAGGCTGTATCATCAGGTGAAAGCATTGACGGCGGATATTCCGCAGTATTTAAAAATTGCCGTTATGGGTTGTGTGGTGAATGGCCCCGGCGAAGCGAGAGATGCCGACATCGGTATTGCCGGCGGAGATGGAATCGGTATTGTATTTAAAAAAGGGAAACCCATTGCAAAAGTGCCGGAGGCACAATTGCTGGAGACGTTTGAAAAAGAATTGCGGGAAATGCTGGACAAGGATCTGGCATGAGCCCTGCAGGGGAAGTTGAGGCAATCGATGGACGGGGTAGTGGAATATAGACAGCATGGTATGCCGGCGTTGAGCTTCAATGCGGTACAGGTGCGCAGCGACGTTTGCGAATATCTGGAAAAGAACGATAAACCTGCGCATATTACGTTGGAAAAGATGGCATATAGTCGCAGCCGCGGCATTTATATGCTTTTTTTACATGCTGATCGGATGTTGAGCATGGAAGAACAGGAACGCCTTAAGAAGCGCATGCTGCAGCAGGTCCCCGAACTTCGTCTGTTTGAAGTGGTGATTCGCCAGCCTGCTCAGGAATTGCTGGAGGATGCCGCTTTATTGGAAAAAACCATACAGGCATATATCGTTTCCATCGAGCCATCCATGATTCCTTTTGTACGGGCTTCTCAGGTACGCCGGGAAGAGAATAAGCTTCTGATCAGTTTTGCACGCGATATGGCCATTGGTTTTGCAGAACGCCTGGGGCTGGCGCAGCGAATTGAACAGTTTTTATCCGATACCTATGGGTTGCAGATGCATGTGAAGCAAATTGGAGCGGATTCCGATATACAACCGGAAGAAGAGGTTGCGCAGGAAATTTCGATGGTGTTTGACAGTCAGATGCAGCCGGCCCCTGCCTTGGCTAAGCGAGAACCAAAAGAACAGAAGGCCCCGAAAAAGCGGACGTCACCGCCGGCCGCTACACCGGCTGCCGAGCCGCCTAAGCGCCGTAATTACGGGCGGGAAGCTCTGGAGGGAGAGCCGGTCAAGATTATTGATTTGCAGCCTGATGAAACGGCGCTCATTTGCGGAGAAGTCATTTCCACGGAGGAAAAAGTTACAAAGGACGGTAAAAATACCATTTTTACTATGGCAGTAACCGATTATACTTCTACGGTGCGCTGCCGTCACTTTTATAAAAAAGCGGGAGAGGATTTTGAGGCACCGGCTAAAAAAGGTGATTTTATTAAAACAAAAGGCCCGTATACCTATAACAGCTATACCCGGGAGTATATGCTGAATTTCAATCAGGTGACGCAGGTTGCCAAGCCGCCGGAAAAACAGGATCTTGCGCCGGAAAAGCGAGTGGAATTGCATTTGCATACCAACATGAGCGCGCAAGACGGCATGGCGAGCGCAGAAGAATATATTGCGCAGGCAGCAAAATGGGGGCATAAAGCGGTGGCGGTTACCGACCATGGCGTGGTGCAGGCATTTCCTTTTGCGGCCAATGCTGCTAAGGAAGAAGGCATTAAAGTAATCTTTGGTGTGGAAGCCTATATGGTGGATACGCCCCGCAAAATTTATGAGGGGGCAGAACATAGTTTTGACGATGAATTTGTCGTATTCGATATTGAAACGACAGGCCTTTCTCAGGAACTTTGTGAGATCATTGAAATCGGAGCGGTGCGCGTTCGGGAAGGTAGAGTGCTGGATCGTTTTCAGGCTTTTGCCAAGCCCAAAACGCCTATCTCTTATGAGATTACAAAGCTGACCGGCATCACAAACGATATGGTAGCGGAAGCGCCGCCAGTAGAGGAGGCGGTGCGCGGTTTTTGGGAGTTTGCGGGAGATACCTGCCTGGTAGCGCATAATGCCGCTTTTGATACGGGGTTTGTGTTTAAAAAGACGCGGGAAATGGGGATGGAAGTGCACAGTGACGTACTGGATACGTTGCTGTTGGCGCGTGTGCATCTGCCGGATATGCGTTCCCGTGGGTTGGATAAACTGGCGGCACGCTATAAAATTCCGCTGCAGCATCATCGGGCAGTCAATGATGCGGAGGCAACCGCCAAAGTCATGTATGCTATGCTGGCGGAAATCCGGCAAAAGGGATATAGCAGGCTTTCAGAGTTGAACTATCTGTCGGATACCGAAGCTTTGGTGAAAAGCGCGCCCAAGCCCAATCATTTTATTATTCTATGTAAAAATAAGCAGGGGCTGGTGAATCTTTATAAATTGATCTCTATCAGCCATTTGAAATATTTCAAGGGCAGGCCGCGCCTGCCTAAAAGCGAGCTGATCCGCTACCGGGAAGGGTTGATTTATGGTTCTGCCTGTGAACAGGGGGAATTATATCAGGCAGTGCTGCGAGGGGAATCGGAACATCGCCTGGAAGAGATTGCGCGCTTCTACGATTATCTGGAAATACAGCCCAATGGAAATAACGAGTTTATGATTCGCAATGGCACAGTGCCCGACGAAAAAGCGCTGGAAGAAATCAACCGCAGAATCTACCAGTTGGGCAAAAAACTGGGCAAGCCGGTAGTGGCAACGGGAGACGTTCATTTCCTGCAGGAACGGGATGAGTACTATCGCCGCATCGTCATGGAAACTTCCGGTTTTAAGGATGCCGATAATCAGGCGCCGCTTTATTTTAAAACGACAGATGAGATGCTCAGGGAGTTTGCTTATCTGGGGCAGCGGGAGGCACAGGAAGTGGTTGTGGAAGCACCCAATGCCATTGCGGATCAGATCGAAGAAATCGACCTCTTCCCGGGTGAGACGGCCATGCCTTTTGTAGAGAACGATGCGGAAGAGATTCGTGAAGCAGCGATGACAAAGATGCATGCCCTTTACGGGGATCCGCTGCCGGAGCATATTGAAAAGCGCCTGATGAAGGAAATGAACTCCATCATCAATAATGGTTTTGCAGTGCTTTACTGGGCGGCCATGAAACTGGTGACCAAATCCATGAGCGATGGATATCTGGTAGGGTCGCGTGGGTCGGTTGGTTCTTCCCTGGCTGCATTTGCCATGGGGATCACCGAGGTTAATCCGCTGACACCGCATTATCGGTGCCCCAACTGTAAGCATTCGGATTTCAATATTGATAAACAGTATGCCTGCGGGCCGGATATGCCGCCGGCCGTCTGCCCATTGTGCGGCACGCCATATATCGCGGATGGATATGATATTCCGTTTGAGGTGTTTTTAGGGTTAAATGCTGAAAAAGTACCGGATATCGACCTGAACTTTTCAGGAGAATATCGAGCACGCGCCAATAAATATGTGGAGGAACTGTTTGGAGAAGAATATGTTTTCCGGGCAGGTACGATCAGCGCTATTAAGGATAATATTGCCAAAGGCCTGGTGCGCAAATATATGGAAATGCATGAACGCACACCTTCTGAAGCGGAAATTGAGCGCTTGGCTATGGGGATTAGCGGTGTCAAGAAAACAACGGGCCAGCACCCGGGTGGGTTAGTCATCGTACCGCGAAACCGCGAAATTTACGAATTTACCCCCATACAGAAGCCGGCTGATAAAGAGGCAGTGGATACCGTTACCACACATTTTGACTTTAACTCCATGCATGATATTCTGATCAAGCTGGATATTCTTGGCCATGATAATCCGACGCTTATTCGTATACTACAGGATATGACCGGATTGGATCCGCTGTCGATTGATGTGGCTGACCCGAAAGTGCTTTCACTTTTTACTTCGACAGAGGCATTACAGGTTACGCCCGAGCAGCTGAACGGGGTGGATTTGGGTGTGCTGGGAATTCCTGAATTCGGCACACACACAACGATGCGGGTTCTCAAACAGACAAAACCCAAAACGGTGGCGGAATTGATTCGCATTTCCGGCTTGACACACGGCACGGATGTTTGGGGAGGAAATGCGGAGGAACTGATTCTTTCCGGTACTGCGACGCTTTCCGGCGTGATTTGTACGCGGGATGATATTATGCTGACGTTAGTGGATTACGGAGTAGATCACCAGCTGGCTTTCTTCATCATGGAAAGCGTTCGAAAGGGAAAATGGGCCAAAGGCAAGGAAAAGAAGCAGGCGGAGCAGGAAAAGGCCATGCGCGATGCCAATGTGCCCGAATGGTTTATCGAATCCTGCCGCAAAATACAATATATGTTCCCGAAAGCGCATGCAGTAGCCTATGTATTGATGGCGCTGCGCATTGCTTACTTTAAGGTATATTACCCAAAGGAATTTTATGCGGCAGACTTTACGATTAAGGCGGCACAGTTTGACTCCAAGACAATTCTGCAAGGTATTCCGGCTATTGAAGCGGAAATGGAGCGCATTAACGCTTTGGGAAAGCGCGCAACCAAGACGGAAAAGGACACTTGCGCAGTGTTGGAGTTGGCATTGGAAATGCTGCAGCGCGGTATTAAGATTTTGCCGCCCGATCTGCATAAGAGCAGAGCACGGCATTTTACGGTGGAAGGAGAATTTGTGCGCATGCCTTTCGTGGTGCTGCCCAGCCTGGGAGAAAAAGCAGCGGAATTGCTGGAAGAAAAACGCGCGGAGATGAAATTCTGTTCTGTTGAGCAGATAAAAAAAGAATGCAAACTCTCTCAGAGCGTGTTGGATTGTATGCGGGAGTTGGGCTGCCTGGGTGATTTACCGGAAAAAGCGCAGCTGAGCTTTTTTGATACTTTGAACTTATAAAAAAGGTTGGCATTCGGCGTTTTATTGACTAATATTTATCCAGGCCGTATAATGAAGAAAGTCGATTTATTTGATAGACCGGATAAATCATCGGCCGAATGGCTGACGCACAAGTAACCGGAGGGATTTTGTATGAAAACACGCAGTCTGATCGTATTGCTGCTGATAGCGGTAATCATTTTGACAAGCGCATGGGGCGTTTTTTGCGGTATTCCGGTAGGTGCTGAGCGATTTGCACCTATGGAAGTGCTGCAATTGGGCGCAGAGGTAAAGGGAGAAACTTCGATTCTTTTGGATTTGCAGCCGGAAGAAGGGGAAGAAGCGACACAGGAACAGATCACGGAGGTCATGGAAATTCTGCAGGCTCGCCTGGAAGCCATGGGATATGATTATTCCAATGTTGAGCAATTGGGTGAGGCACAGATAGAGGCGCGCATTCCGATGAATGAGACCAGCACATTCCATGATGCACAACAGATTTCGGATGTGCTGCAGCAGACGGGCAGACTGTATATCACTGATGCGGCAAATGACGACGCGGTCCTGCTGGATCGGGATTCCATTGAACGCGTGGAACTGCAGTCCGATTCTCTTGGAAAGTATTCTATTTTTATGATGATGACCGAAGAAGGCAAGGCATTGTTGGAACAGATCACGACAGAAGTTTCCGAGCGGGATCGCGAAGACGATAAATATATACATGTCTTTTTAGATGGGAAGGAATTGGCTGAATTGAGTGTGCGCCAGAGCTATGGAGATGGGTACTTCGGCTTCAGCTCTTCCTATAAATCACATGAAGCAGAGCAATTTCAGCAGATTATTAATGCCGGTATGCTGCCGGTTTCCCTGGCAGATAATGCAGAAATTACGGTTTCGGCCGGGTTTGGCGAGCAGGCATGGCAGCAGATATTGCTTTGCGGCGGGATTACGGTGGCCATACTTGCAATAGTGCTTATAGCTGTCTATCGTCTGTCGGGAGTGATGCATGTGCTTACGGCCATTGCTTATTGGGTATTGACGGTATTGATGGTTGCTTTGCTGGGGATTCCGGTTACGGCAGCTAACCTGGTCGGCCTGATGATAGGTTTTGGATTTCTTTTGTTTTCACTGGTTTGCATCAGTACAGCATTCAAAAAACAATTTGCATCGGGCAAGAATCTGCGCGCTGCTTATAAATCCGGATTTGCGGATGCGACAGTGCGTATATCCAACGGATTTGCGCTGTTGCTGATCGGCTTTGTGGTGCTGATTGCCAGCGGTACGGCTGCTCTGGAAAAAGTAGCCTATAGTTACGGGATTGCATTGATCGCCGCTTATTTGTGTGCAATGGTGATCAGCCGGCTGTTGTTTGCCTTGGCTGTGCGGGTGCAGGATGATAAGCCGGGACTCTACTTCGCCTTTAAAAAAACAAGTGAAGGAGGGAACGCATGATGCAGAGCAGAATATTGAAAATTGGAATGGCAGCACTGGCTTTGCTGATGATTGCGGCCGCATTCTTGGGTGTAGAGCCGGGAACGGATTTTACAGACGGATATCTGATTCGAATCAGCAGTGCTGAGCCATTTGCGTTTGAAACGGTGTCGGAACGGATTTTCGAAGAATTCTCCGGAAAACTGGGGGATATGCATATTCAACATGGCGCGGAAAATTATAACGATCAGTTGGTGATCCGCGTTCAAGAAGCGACGGAAGAAGATGCCGCCTGCATGGTCGAAATTGCGGCCGAAAATCAGGCAGGAGCATATTTGCGCAGTTTTGATGCAGTAGCGAATCCCTACGGTATGGGTAAATTTTGGAATTATACCGTACTGCTGCTGGTGGTCTGCGTTGTGAGCGCGGCTTTTCTCTGGTATCGTCATGGATTGGGCGGCGGATTGGCGGCTTTGGCCGGCGGATTGGGTGCGCTGCTGTGCACGGTCAGCTTGTTGGGCATTGCCGGGGTTGCGCTGAATGAGGGAGTCTATTTGGCTTCGGGTTTGTTGAGCCTGTCTTATGTACTGCTTGGCATGTATCTGCTCAATGAAGGAGCGGGGATTAAGGTTGCTTTGCTGGCTGGAGAAAGTGTCGACGCCATAGCCCATAAGAGCTGGGCGGAGAGCGCCGGGAAGGCAATTTTGCCGACGGCTGCGGGCGTGCTGTTTGCTCTGCTCGGATGTATTTTGGCAGGGACAGCGTTACGGGCTTATATGCTGGCGATTCTGTTGGGTGTAGTGGGAGCGGCTTTTGGCGCAGGATGCCTGGGCTTCCCCATTTATCTGCTGTTTTCGCAGAAACATCTGTTGAAGTCAGCTTCCAAAAAGAAAACGAAAGCGATCAAATAAGAAAATCATTGAGATTGAGGCGGTCTGTTGAAATACCGCCTCAATTTGCATATCTGCGGAGAAGGGATTTATGAAATATATTGCAAAACATCAGCAGCAAATGCCGCAAGAAACGGCGGAACAATACCGGGCACTGGG
The DNA here is from genome assembly GCA_945927325.1 of uncultured Clostridia bacterium. GTDB lineage: Bacteria > Bacillota > Clostridia > Christensenellales > Christensenellaceae > QANA01. The sequence continues at coordinate 9,029 of CAMEMG010000040.1, forward strand.
AATTCACCCGATTACGGCCCAGTTACTTTATGCGCGCAGTGTTCCTCCGCAGGAAGCGGCAGATTTTCTGGCACCGGATCTGCAAAAGCTGCACGATCCCTTTTTGTTCTGCAATATGGAGCGCATCTGTGCCCGGCTGCGGGAAGCAGCCGAACGGCAACAGGCAACCGTGATCTATGGGGATTATGATTGCGATGGCGTCTGCGGAAGTGTAATCCTGAAAAAAACGTTGGAGCAGCTGGGAATTCCTTGCCGGATTTATTTGCCGGATCGGGCAACGGAAGGATATGGGACTAATCATGCGGCTTTTGCCAGATTGATAGAAGAAGGCACACAGTTGTTTGTGACGGTGGATTGCGGGATTCGCAGTAACGATGATATTACTTTTGCAAAAACACAGGGCGTGGATACTATTTTATTGGACCATCATGAGTGCGGAGAACTTCCGGATACCCCCTATATTCTCAACGGAAAAGTACCGGGGGAAAGTTATCCGTTCTCTACGTTGTGCGGAGCCGGAGTGGCTTTTAAACTGGCACAGGCATTATTGGGAGAAAAAGCATATGTACTGCTGGAATTTGCAGGAGTGGCAACTATTGCCGATATGGTGCCGCTGATTGGGGAAAACCGCATTCTGGCCTATTTTGGATTGCACAATTTGCGCACAGCGCCTTCGCTGGGGCTGAAAAGCCTGATGTCGGAGGCCGGTATCCGGCAGCAGACTGTGGATGCCCATGGGGTGGGTTTTGGCATAGCGCCGCGCATCAACGCAGCCGGACGGTTGGCGCATGGCATGTTTGCGGTACGCCTGCTGCTGAGTGAAAATCCGGAGGAAGCGGCACAGTTGGCAGAAGAACTGAATGCATTGAATGAAAGGCGGCAGAAACTGCAAAAGCAGATGATCACTGAGGCCGAACAAATGGTGCAGGAGAAGAAAGATCTTTCCGATACACGCGTGCTGATGGTTGCCGGAGACGGATGGGATAAAGGCGTGGTCGGGTTGGCGGCTGCGGCACTGGCAGCTGCGTTTCATCGACCGACAGTGGTGCTTTCCAGAGAGGGGCAGGTTCTAACCGGCTCGGCCCGCAGCATTCCGGGAATAAACCTGTATGCGCTGCTGTGCACCTGTCAGCAGCAATACACCCGTTTTGGTGGCCATGAAATGGCGGCGGGGCTGACGTTCCCGGCGGAAAATCTCGAAGAGATTGAACGGTGTATCAACGAGAAAGCACTCGAACTATATGCAGATGAAGCATTTTTGCCCGCCGTTTATTATGATGCACAGGTGGAGATGAAGGATATCAATCTGAACCTGGCAGAACAAATTCAGGCGCTGCAGCCGTTTGGCCAGGAAAACGAAGAACCGGTATTTCTGCTGCGGGGATACAGCCCGAGCCGGGTAGTGCCGATCGGCGATGGCTCGCACCTGAAAATGACAGAGCAGCAGGCGGATATTCTCTGGTTCCGCGCTGCTGAAAAAGTGTCTGTCGGGCGGGAATATGATCTTTCCGCAAACTTGAATATCAACAGTTTTCGCGGCCGGAATACCTGCCAGCTGATTGTGCGGAGTATGGAAGCGCGGACATTGCCGGCAGAGGAATGGCAGAAGAACCTGGAACTGCCGTTTTTGCGCGGCTTTCCCGCAGAACTGGAAGCTTTCTGGCAATACCGGCAACAACACGAAGCAGAAAAAGAGGAACTGGATTTTAAAGCGCTCAGCCAAAAGCTGCTGGAAGAACAGAAGCACCCCTTTGGTACGGTACTGTTTGTGAATTCCATGCCGGGGCTGCAAACGGTGCATCGCCTGCAGAAGGAAGGTTTGGAATTGCGGGAAGTGCTGCAGCTGGATGCCAATCGCGCAGAGAACTGTATCTGCTATGCACCGCCGCCTGAAATATTGCACAATTACCGGAAAATTTTTCTGATCGGCTGTTTTTCACAAATGCCCGTTTTAAAGCCCGGGCAGCAGTGCTTCTGCTATATGGATGCGCAATTGGCGGCACAGTATCGCGCGGAGACGGAAAAATATTTTGTGGCACCGCAAAAACTGATGGAATATGCGCAGGCATTGTATATGGCAGGAAAAGATGGTTTTTCTGCCATGCATGAGTTGCTGGAGCGGGCCGGGAAGCTGCTGCAGGAAAAAAATATAGAAAAAATATGGTTTGCCTGGAAAGTTTGTACCCAGCAAAAGTTGCTTCAATTGCGGAAAAATGGTAAGATATATGTTATATTTAATAAAATACAGCCGGATTGGCAGGAAAACAGTCTGTTAGCAGCGGCAAAAGCGCTGATGGATTGAAGAAGAGGGAGGTGTATGGCTTGGTCGATTATTATCGGGAATTTATAGAAAAGTACCCCATGTATGGCGGTGACCGATTGATTCAAAAGGCGTTTGAAGTGGCGATAAAGGCGCATGACGGGCAATTTCGGGATTCGGGCGAACCATATATCATCCATCCGGTAGCGGTGACACATATTCTGGCAGATTTGGGTATGGATAAAGTAAGCATTTGTGCAGGGATGCTGCACGATGTACCCGAAGATGTGGAAGAATATCCGATTGAGTATATCCGCGCGCAGTTTAACGAAGAAATTGCCAATATTGTCGATGGCGTTACAAAACTGAAAAAGTTTGGATTCCAGACCAAAGAAGAAGCGCAGGCGGAAAGTATGCGCAAAATGTTTGTGGCCATGGCTTCGGATGTGCGGGTGGTCATTATTAAATTGGCGGACCGCTTGCATAATATGCGTACATTGGGCTATAAAACAGGGGATAAGCAAAAGGCGAAGGCGAAAGAAACGCTGGAAATTTATGCCCCTTTGGCGCATCGGTTTGGTATTTATGCCTTTAAATGGGAATTTGAGGATTTGGCACTCAAATATCTGGAACCCGAAGCATTTTATGAGATTGCGAAGAAACTGAGTGCGACGCGTTCGGAGCGCGAAGCTTATATTCGGGAAGTCATTGGAAAAATTGAGAAGAATATTCAGCCGCTGGGAATCAAATATGAGATAGAGGGGCGCCCCAAGCATATCTACAGCATTTATCGCAAACTCAAGGATAAGAGCAAGACTTTTGACGAATTGTACGATATCATGGCAGTGCGCGTGATTGTGGAATCGGTAAAGGATTGCTATGCTGTGTTGGGGACTGTCCATGCCGTCTGGCGGCCGATGCCGGGACGTTTTAAGGACTATATTGCGGTGCCTAAGCCCAACATGTATCAATCGCTGCATACGACGCTGATGGGGGAAGACGGCAAACCTTTTGAGGTACAGATCCGTACGTTTGAAATGCACCGCACTGCAGAATATGGCATTGCGGCTCACTGGAAGTATAAAGACGGCACGACCGCCAATCAGTCGGATTTTGATAAGAAAATCAGCTG
>CAMEMG010000041.1:0-12287 GCA_945927325.1 uncultured Clostridia bacterium
CGATAACAGATTCAGATTTCGATATACGGTTGCCTTGCTGATCGTCGGATGCTCCCGGATGATTTCCTCATAAACCTCATCTGCTGTGGCGTGGCAATGCAACCTATTCACTGCCTCCAAGACCAGGGAGCGTTGGATCGTATTTCTTCGTGCCATAGTGTTCACCTTATTGATATTAATTCCTTATTGATATAATATATTATTTATAATTGAAAGTCAAGGTCCCATTCTGAAAAATTTTCCTCAATCACTTCCGGCTAGCTCACCACTTCAATACCATTCAGAATAGGGCGCACTTCTATACGCTTCTGGCGTAAATATTGTGCGTCCTGCGTTGCTTTTTTTGTCAAGGGAGCTGCACTCCCTTGCGACGCTTACGCGTCTATCCCTTGTAACTTGCCAGGTAAACACAAACAAATCCTCCATAGGGTCGCTGTGTGATCCTATGGAGGATTCACTGTCTTATGGAGACCCGCCTATTCGCATAGGGCGCTTTTTTTGGCTCGGGGTAGTATTGTCCGTGTTTTATGAAAATATCCCTAACATCTAAAAAGGGATTTGGGGCAACGTCTGTATTTTTCTGTAAACTATGCTATCGTGATGAAAAATACAGGTTTTTGGAGGCGGCAGGATGCGGCTGGGTATTTTATGCGCAGGCGATGAGGAGCTGGCGCCGTTTTTGCCTTTGATACGGGAATGCACCGTGCAGGAAAAGGGCAAACTGAAATTTTACAGCGGAAAAATCCTGCAGGCAGAGGTGGTGGCGCGGATCAGGCAGCTGGAGCAAAGCGCCTTGGGTGAGGAAAGCGGCAGGCAAGAGGCGCAGAAACAGGTGCACCGGAAAACGGGCAGTGGAAGCAGCCCCGCAGCGGGAAGCATATTAAAAAAAGAGAAGCGTTTTGCGGGAGCAGAGCGCTTCTCTTTTTGATGGAGGGGAAATCAGGCCTGTGGCGCCTGTTCCTCAATGGTGAGCTCGTTGCGGGAGCCGTTGAGCTGAATATGCAGCGCTGCTTCGGGGGCGGAGAAATCCTCTGCCGGTTTGCCCGCGCGCGCATAGAGCAGGGTGCTGCTGCGCCCGCAGCCGGCAGTGAAGCAGAAGCCGCGGGGGAGAATCAGACGGGAGACGGCGGAGAGCTGGTTGATTTCCAGGCGCCCTTTCAGTTCCCGGCAGTTGATTTCCATATCCTCGTTGCAATCGACCTCTACAGTGCCTTCCACGCCTTCCAGCAGCAGGCGACGGCACCTGGCCTCCAGCTCGGTATGCGGGCAGGGAAGAGCCCGCAGCTCGATTTCTTCTGCGTGTATGGCCGCTTCCAGCTGCAGCAGATAGGAGCAGGGCACTTCGACCTGAATGGTGAGGGCCTCCCGGGCGGCAGTTTCGCTGACGCCGTTTTTGCGCAGGATCTGCACATCGATTCGCTGCCGGATATCCTCGATTTTGACTTTAAAATCCTTTTGCAGGGAGGGCATGGTATTGGAAAGAAGGCGCACACGCAGTTTTTCCCCTTCGCTGCCGCGGAGAATCAGGCGGGCGGCGGCCCCCAACTTCATATCATAATGTTTGCTTTCGTCGATATCGTATTCGGTGACGCTTTCATAGAGAAATGCGCGCGCAGCCTGTTTGCCGGCGCTTTGGGAAAAGAAAGTATCCAGAGAGAGGCCAAACAGAGAGGCCAGGCGCAGGAGATTTTCTGCCTCGGGCATCCCCGCACCCGTTTCCCATTTGGTGATGGCCTGCCGCGAAACGCCCAGCTGCTCGGCCAATTGCTCCTGGGAAAGGCCGGCCTGCCGCCGGCTGTTTTTGAGCTGTTCTGCAAATGTCATGAAGTGGTTACCTCCTTGAAATTCTGTTTTCATCATAGCAGGGCGGAGCGGCCCGGGCAAGCAAATCTCGGCGGCAAATGGGGATTTTTATGCTACGCTGCGTAGCATATGGCATTTTTTTGGGCGCAAAGGCAAAAAAAAGGCATTGCCTTGCTGAGGCAGTGCCTTGGAACAGAAGCGATTGTGTGGTGCGCCCGGCTTAGCAGAAAGGCGTGATATCCGCCGAAAAAGCAGTGTTGACGGCGATGCCCGCAGAGGGAATAAAGGAAGCGGCGTTTTCCAGAGTCGCTTCGGCGGGAATATCCAGCGTAATGATTTCCCCGGAGGACGGGTAAAGGACGGGCAGCGAGATAAAGTCGGTGCAGCCGTCCGGCAAGGCGGGCCAGCCGTTTTCATCGGTAGGCGTATCCTCCGGGTAAAAGACAATCTCAGAGCCCTGATCGGAAGTCAGATATTCCAGAAGCTGGGTATCCCGGCTCCGGGCATCTGTGCTCTGCGCAGTGAAGTATGGCTCCGGCTTTTTCGGAATGTTCTCATCCGAACAGTGGTCGGGCTGTAAATCTGCCAGCAGCTGCAGCAATTCCCCGATGGTGATTGCGAGCGGCAGCTCCAGCTGGGTATGCAGCCATTTTCCGCCGGCAAATTTCTGATGCAGTATCACGATGAGCGTATCGGCCGGAAGCGATCCGTCTCCATAGCGGACGATATGGTTTATATCAGCGCGATAGGCTTGATTGCGTGCGTTTTGCAGGCAAACGCTTTCCTGCAATGGCATGGGACAGCGCTCCTTGGAAACAATTTGACGCCGGGGGATTTCGCCGCGCTTTTGATGCATCCGGCTTTGAACCCCGAACGTTGCGGAGGGGAAAGTTTTTCGAATTCCCGATTCCCATCCATACTTTATTTAACGATATAACAAGGCGGGGAAAGGAAGCGTGAACCGGGGCGCGGTATGGAGGCATAGGCCTCGCGGGCAGGGCGCGCCGCCTGCGAGAGGAGGCGTGCCCGAAAGGCGGGAAGCGGGCGCTTATTCGCTGCGCAGGGCGACGACGGGATCCTTTTTGGCGGCCAGACGGGCGGGGATCAGCCCGGCGATCAGCGTCAGCGCCATGCTGATGCCCACCAGGATGAGCGCGCCTGCCCAGGGCAGCGCAGCCAGATTGGCCAGGCCGGTCAGGTTTTGGATGATGATATTGGCCAGCATCACCAGCAGCAGCGTCACCCCGATGCCCAGCACGCCGGCGGTAAAGCCGATGATGAGTGTCTCGGCATTGAAGACGCGGGAGACATCGCGCTTGGAGGCGCCTATGCTGCGCAGAACGCCGATTTCCTTGGTGCGCTCCAGCACCGAGATATAGGTGATGATGCCGATCATGATGGAGGAGACGACCAGTGAGATGGCCACGAAGGCAATGAGGATATAACTGATGGCGTTGATGATGGTGGTAACGGAGGACATCATCAGCCCCACATAGTCGGTATACTGGATGCGTTTGCCGGCCTCATCCGCCTGCTCCATGCGCTCGTTGTAGGCATCGATGAGCTCGGCTACCGCTTCCTTGGCTTCAAAATCGACGGGGTAGAGATTGATGGCAGTGGGCGCATCCGGATCGGCCACGCCCAACGCCTGCAGATTACCCTCATAGGTGGCGGAGGAAACGCTCTGCGCCTGATACTGGGCGATGAGGGCGGCGCGCTCCTCTTCGGAGAGCGAAGCCAGATAGGCCTGCTGTTCGGCAGAAAGGGCAGAGGGGTCGAAGGTCTGTGCCTCGGCGGTCTCGGTGCCCCGGAAAGGCTTGCCGGTGAAAACGTCGGTTTCCGGATCGGCCTGCTGAGCGGCGGCGATGGCGCTGGCATTGACTTCCTCCACCAGATGATCCATGAGATCGGAGCGGTAGCCCACAAATCCGCGGCGGGCATTATTGGAAGAGACGGCATCATCCGACACCTTGAGCACGCCTACGATTTTGATTTCCTCGGCCTGTGCCAATGCCTGCTCCATAAAGGCGGCATCTTCCCGCATATCCTGCCAGCCGTTTTCGGTCTGCCGGTAATAATCGGTCTCTTTCAGCAGCTTGAAGGAGAGGCTCAAAAGCTCCTCGTAAGGGTAGGAAACGGGCTCGGAAGTGACCTCGCCGCCGGCCATGATCTCATCCAGCATGGCCCGCAGGTCGGCGGTATCCAACAGCCCCAGGGTATAGAGGGTATAGTCGCTCACGCGGCCATCCTGATCGGCCACGATGACAGCTTCGTTCCAGGCGGCGGGCAGGCGGCCGGCCAGCACGTCGTACTGCGTTTCCAGCAGGGCGGTATTGTCGGTCAGGCGCGACCAGGCGTCGACCCCACCGCCCATTTCACCCATGGCGGACATGGAGGAGGCCATTTCGGTCATGGTGCCCATGCCCAGCTCATTGAAAACCTGGCTGGGGTTGACCTGCACAATGCCTGTGGAGGTATCGGATTGATAGAGATTGAGCGGCGTATCGTAGGAATACTGGATGTCGCTCAGGTAAGCGCGCATGCCATCGGGATCCTCTTCCAGATACTGCTTGAAAGCGGCCAGGTCGTTATGCTCCTGCTGCTGGCTCATGGCCTGCAGCATATTCTGCATCATGGTATTGGCATGGATGCTGCCGTCGTCGGCAAATTCCTCTGCTTCCGCGCTGCCCAGGAAGGAAGTCATCATGCCGGCCAGATCCATGGTGCTCTGCTCGATGGTAATGGGATAGTTGGCCAGCGTATCCTCTTCCACGCGGGCGATATAGGCGCGGGCGCCGCTGGAAAGGGCGAGGATAAGGGCGATGCCGATGATGCCGATGCTGCCTGCAAAGGAAGTGAGCAGCGTGCGCCCCTTTTTGGTGCACAGATTGTTGAAGCTCAGCGAGAGAGCCGTCCAGAAATGCATGGAGGCCTTGCCTTTGCCCTTCTTTTTGAGCGGCTGTTTTTGCGTGCCGCCCTCATAAGGATGCGAATCGCTGGTGACGCGGCCATCCAGCAGGCGCACGATGCGGGTGGAATAGCGCTCGGCCAGCTCGGGGTTATGGGTGACCATAATGACCAGGCGGTCGGAAGCGATTTCCTTGAGCAGCTCCATGATCTGCACGCTGGTCTCGGAATCCAGCGCGCCGGTGGGTTCATCGGCCAGCAGGATCTCGGGGTCGTTGACCAGGGCGCGGGCGATGGCCACCCGCTGCATCTGGCCGCCGCTCATCTGGTTGGGGCGCTTATGCAGCTGGTCGCCTAGCCCGACTTTTTCCAGCACCTGGGTGGCACGTTTTCTGCGCTCGGCTTTGGAAACGCCGGAAAGGGTGAGCGCCAGCTCCACATTTTGCAGCACCGTCTGGTGCGGGATCAGGTTGTAGCTCTGAAAGACGAAGCCCACCGAATGGTTGCGGTAGGTATCCCAATCGGCATCGCGGAACTCCTTGGTGGAGCGGCCGCCGATGAGCAGATCGCCCGTCGTATAGTGATCCAGCCCGCCGATGATATTGAGCAGGGTCGTCTTGCCGCAGCCGGAAGGGCCCAGCACCGAGACAAACTCGTTTTTGCGGAAGCTGAGGTCGATGCCCTTCAGGGCTTGGACGCTGGTATCGCCCGCGGTATATTCCTTGGTGATGTGTTTTAAAGTTAACATGGGTAAAAAACCTCCTGATTTACGATAGAGTGGCAGTGGAAAGGGAAGAGCAGATTTCCCGCAGACGCCCCAGCAGGCGCACCAGTTCGCGGCTGTCGGCCTCGCCCAGCGCGGCAAAGACGGCCTGCGTCTGCTGCATCAGGGCGGACATATGCCGGCGCAGTTCTGCGGTGCCCAACGGCGTCAGGCAAGCGGGCATGCGCCGGCGGTCGGCGGTATCCTGCTGCCGCGTGACCAGCCCCTTGGCTTCCAGCGACCTGAGAAGTGCCGCCGTGCGCGCAGTGCTGGTGCCCATGGCCTGGGAGAGTTCGCCCGGCAGCATCCGGCCGCCGGCTTCCTCGAGCAGCACCAGCGCCAGCTTTTCGCCCTGCTGCATATCGGTCAGTGTCCGCTCCGGGCGGGTATCCCGAATCAGCGCGCGAAAAACCTGCAGCGCTTGCGCCGCTAAAGCATTGGTTTCCATAACAGAGCTCCTTTGTAATTTGCTAACACTGTTAGCAAGTTTGTCACAAATGGGGTGGGAGGTCAATAGCCGCAGCCGCATGTTCATCAAATTGTAACAGATTGGATACAGGGAATCAAAAAAGCAGTTTCCGCGGGGGAAGCTGCTTTTGTTTTATCCGGAAAAAAGGGGGAAGAAGGACGCAGTGCTCAGCACTGGCTGCGGGTTTCCCAGAATGCGCGGATGGCTGCTTCGCAGGCGGGCAGGGAGCCCTGGGCGAAGAAGGCATCGCGCCCGCCGCCGCGGCCGCCGAGTGCGCCGTTGAGGCGCTTGACAAAGGCGCGCACATCGCCGCCTGCCTGCCCGACGGCATATTGATAGCCGGAATCATCGCTGCCCGAGCAGACGAGGCACAGGCCGCCGCAGCGCTCCATGACAGCCACGCACAGCCGCCGCACGGATGCCGCATCCGGCTGCGGGGCGAACAGGAGCACATCCCCCTTGCCGGCATACTGCGCCGCCAATGCGGCAAACTGCTCTGAACGGAGGGCAGCCAGCTGCTCCTTCAGGGAAGCACATTCCCCAAGCAGGCGCTGCACTGCGGCCGCCGTTTCGGCAGGTTTGGCGGAAAGCAGGCCGCTGATCAGGCGGTTTTGTTCGCTCATGCGGGAAAGCCAGCCAAAAGCGCGCTCGCCGCTCAACATCTCAATGCGGCAGCCGCTGCGAAAATGCTGCACCGACAGCAGCTTGACGAGGCCGATCTCGCCCGTCTGCCGCACATGGGTGCCGCAGCAGGCGCAGGTATCCGCGCCCGGGAAGCGGACGATGCGCACCTGCCCCTGAATTTCCTTTTTGCTGCGATAGGTCAGCTGCTCCAGCTGTTTTTCGGAGGGCAGCAGAATTTCCACCGGATGGTTTTGGCGGATGTAGGCATTGGCCTCGGCTTCGATTTCCGCCAGCTGCTCAGGGGAGAGCACACCGTTGAAGTCGATGGTCACGGTATCGCCGCCCAGATGAAAGCCCACGTTATCAAACCCGAAGCGGCTGTGGATCAGCCCGGAGACGATATGCTCCCCCGAATGCTGGCAGGTGAGATCCGAGCGGCGGGCGGCATCGATTTCGCCCTCCACAGTGCTGCCGGGGGCGAGAGGAGCATCGGTATCATGCAGAATACGGCCCGCCTGCTCCTGCACATCGAGGACGGCGGCGCCGCCCAACGTGCCCAAATCGCAGGGCTGCCCGCCCCCCTCGGGGAAAAAGGCGGTGGCATCCAGCTCCACGGCATAGCCATGGGCAGCGGGGGTGCATTGCAGCACAGTGGCAGAAAAGCGGCGCAGGGTGACATCCTGTTCATATAATTTGCGTGTAGGCATAAAAAACCTCCCAAAGAAAACATTTCCTGTCATTTTGCATAGTTTGCAGAATCTATCCTGAAAAGCCGAGCGCGATGCTCCGGCATTTCTTCCTTGCTCGAAATTCGCTTTTCGCCTGAACCCGGCGCATTTTCTGACAAATCAGAGGCAAAGGATGCCGGGGGAAAGGCGCAGCCATGCGCGGGCAGTTTTGCGGGCTGCCTGGGCTTTCGGCGAATTTTTTCGCAACGGAGCAAGCCGATTCTTTTCTATTATACAGAAAAAACGGGGCGGCGGCTATTTTTTCCTGAAAAAAGCTGCTGCCCCGATTGGGGAAGTTATTCCTCTTCCTTTTGCGGGAAGGAAGCGGCGGCGAGGCAGGCCAGGCCCAAGCCCAGCATGCCGAGGGCGGAAGGGACTTCCAGTTCGCCCAGCGCCGCGAGGACGGTCACTGCCACGCCCATGGCCAGAGCTACTGCCTGCAGGATCGTCCGGATCAGGGGCGCGAGCTCCTTCCCGCGCCGGCCGGGCGCTGCCTGCCCCTGCATCAGTTCTTCCATGCTGACGTGAAACAGTTCTGCCAATTTGGGCAGGGTATTGACATCCGGGCAGGAGAGATCCCGCTCCCATTTGGAGACGGCCTTATCCGTTACGCCCATTTTTTCGGCCAGCTCAAGCTGTGTCATGCCGTGTTGTTTTCTTAATGCTGCGATCATTTTGCCAGGTGATTTCTTTTCCATTGATTTCAGGTTCCTTTCTTGGGATGGCGGCCGTCGCTTGCGCGAAAGGCTCATGATGCACCCGGCCGTTTGCTGCTTTTATGGTAACACGCTTTGGGCGGTTTAGGCAATCGACCGGCAGTTTATTTTGGCAGACTTGTAGTTTACCTGCGGCCGCAGATGGCGGGCAGCGTTGGGAAATATTAGGAAATTGTGAAAAAATGAAAGAAAGGGGTGTCGTTTTGGAAACGGTTTCGGTATAATAGAAAGCACGGGAACGGAAAGGAGCAAAGAAAGAAATGGCCGGATTATGCATGGCAGTGATCGGGGCGGGCAGCACCTATACGCCGGAGCTGGTGGATGGGCTGATCCGCAGGCAGCGGCAGCTGCCCCTGGAAGAACTGCGGCTGATGGATATTGATGCCCGCAAAAATGAGATTGTGGGCGATTTTGCCGCGCGCATGCTGCAGGCAGCGGGCATGCGGGTGAAAATCGTGCGCACGGGGCATCTGCGTGCCGCGCTGGAGGGCGTGGATTTTGCCGTCGCGCAGGTGCGGGTCGGCGGGCTGGCTGCCCGGCGGCTGGACGAGACGATTCCCCTGAAATACGGTCTGCTGGGGCAGGAGACGACGGGCATCGGCGGCATGATGAAGGCGCTGCGCACCATCCCTGTCGTGCGCAACATCGTGCGCACCATGGAGGAAGTGGCGCCGGGCGCCACGCTCATCAATTTTTCCAACCCCTCGGGGTTGGTGGCACAGGCGCTGCTGGGGGAAGCGCCGGCGCGCAAGCTGATCGGGCTGTGCAACGTGCCGGTGAATATGCAGGCGCAGGCGGCACGGATGCTGGGGGCGGCGCCGGAGGAGCTGGAATACGGCTTTGTGGGGCTCAACCATCTGCTGTACCTGAACAGTGTGCGGCAGAACGGGCGCGAGCGCATCGACGAACTTTTGCGGCAGCCATGGGAGCAGCTGCAGCAGAACATCCCGGACGTGCCAGCAGACATGGATTTCCTGCGGCATATTCAGGCGCTGCCCTGCGGCTACCTCAATTATTTCTACGCCCGCCGCGCTATGCTGCAAAAGGCGCAGGCGGCGGAGCAATGCCGGGCAGAGCAGTGCATGGACATCGAGCGGGAGCTGCTGGAACTTTACCGGCAGCCCGGGTTGTGCCGCAAGCCGGAAGCGCTCTCCAAACGGGGCGGGGCGCTCTATTCGGAGGCGGCTATCTCGCTGATGGAAGCCATCTGGTGCGACACGGGCGCGGAGCACGTGGTGAACGTTTTAAACGGCGGAGCCTACCCTTTTATGGCGGCAGACGACGTGGTGGAGGTGCAGTGCAGGGTAGGCCGCGGGGGATGCGAGCCGCTGCCGCTGTTTAGGCAGCCCCACCGGCACGTCATCGGCCTCATGCAGGCGGTGAAGGCCTATGAGCGGCTGACGGCGCAGGCCGCATTGGAAGGAGATATGGGCGCGGCACTGGAAGCGCTGGCGGTGCACCCATTGATCGGAGATATGGATGCGGGCAGAGCTTGCCTGCAGGAGATGCTGCAGGCCAATCGGGCATATCTGCCGCAATTTTTTGAAAAGGAGCAAAGGATATGAAAGAGTATGTACTGGCGATAGACGGCGGTGCGACCAAGACGCATCTGGTGCTCATGCATCTGGAGACGACCAAAATCTGGCGGGTGGAAGGCGGCCCCACCAACCATGAAGTGCTGCCGGGCGGATTTGATGAGTTGACGTTTACCCTTTCGGGGCTGCTGGGGCAGCTGTTTGGCCAGGCCGGCATTACGGCGGAAGAGGTTGCCTTTGCCTGCGTTGGGCTGGCGGGGGTGGATCTGCCCTATCAGCACCGCCGGGTGAGCCATATTCTGGAATCGCTGGGCCTGAAAGAGTACCTGCTGCTCAACGACGCGTTTTTGCCCGTTCTGGCAGAGGCGGAGGACGGCAGGGGCATCGGCGTCATCAACGGCACGGGGTTTTCGGTGGCAGGGATTGACGCTTTCGGCAATCAGCTGCAGATTGGCGGATTTGGCGAATATTCCGAAGATTTCGGCGGAGGCAGCTGGTATGCCAAGCAGGCAGTGGCGGTGGCTTACCGCAGCATTTATAAGGGCGGAGCGTCCACGCAGCTGCGGGAACGCATTTTTCAGAGCATGAAAGTGAAGAGCGCGGCGGGCATGATGGAAAGCGTGCAGCTGGGGCTGCAGAGCGACCCCAAGGAGACGCAGAAGCGGCTGTGCATCTGCCTGCACGAAGCGGCAGACGCAGGCGACGCGGCAGCGCAGGAAGTCTTTCAGGATTCGGCGCTGGAATACGCGGCCTGCATTCGCAGCATGCTGTTGCAGCTGAATTTCGCGATGCACCTGCGCATTCCGGTGATACTGGCGGGCACGCAGTTTGTCAAAGGCAGCGCGTATCTGCGGGAGATGCTGCTGACCATGCTGCCTGACCGGTGCGACGTGCGCGTTTTGCAGGTGCCGCCCGTGCTGGGCGCCCTCTATGAGGCGCTGCGCCATCAGCGCTTTGCCATTACGCCCGAGTTCCGCGCTTACGCCGAGCAGGAGATCCGTTAAGGTACAGGAAACGGTGTGGGCAAAAACACGGTGAGACTGCATTTTGGCAGGCGGTAATGCAAGGCGCATAAGAAAAGCTGCACGAGAAAAGGCGATGCCGCACTGCAGTGCCAAAAGCGGCAGCGCAAGGCGATAAGAAAAGCTGCACGAGAAAAGGCAATGCCGCACTGCATTGCCGAAGGCGGCAGCGCAAGACGCACGATAAAAAGGAGAAAAGGATGCAGGGACAGGAAAAATTTGACTATATTGTGGTCGGTGCAGGCCCGGCGGGCAGCGCCTTTGCCCTGCAGGCAGGGGACAAGCTGCGGATTCTGCTGCTGGACGGCAGTTTTCGCGGGCAGAAGCCCTGCGGCGGGTTGTTGGCACCCCAGGCGGCGCGGGCGCTGGCGGAAATGGGGCTGACGCTGCCCAGGGAAGTGCTGGCCGACCCGCAGATCTTCGCAGTGCGCACCATGGATTTGCAGACGGGCGCGGAGCGCAGCTATCCCCGCAATTATGTGAATATGGATCGGGCGGCCTTTGACGGCTGGCTGCGCAGGTTGGCCGGGGCGAAGGCGACGGTGCTGCAGGCGCGGGCGACGGCAGTGCGGCCATTGGAGCAGGGCGGCTGGGCAGTAGATTACGTGACGGCGACAGGAGAGCGGGAGACGGCGCAGGGCGCGGCTGTTGTGGGGGCAGACGGTGCAGGCGGCATCGTGCGCCGCAGCTGCTTTGCGGAGCGGAGAATTCTCCACTATACGGCCATTCAGCAGTGGTTTACGCTGCGGGATGCGCCGCTGTATGCCTGCGTATTTCATCGGCCGACCAGCGAGAGCTGCTCATGGCTGTTTTGCAAGGACCGCAAACTGGCCTTTGGCGGAGCTTTTGCGCCGTCGGGGGCGCGGGCCGGTTTTGAGGAACAGAAGCGCATTTTGCAGGAGCAATACGGCTTTTCCATGGCACAGCCGCTGTGCACCGAGGCCTGCGTGGTTTACCGGCCGCGGAGCAAGCGGGACCTTTGCCTGGGCGCAGGGGGCGTATACCTGCTGGGCGAGGCGGCGGGGCTGATCAGCCCCAGCTCCTTTGAAGGCATCAGCTATGCCTTGCGCAGCGGATGCAGGCTGGCTGAGGCAGCGCTGGCCGGCGGTGAGGTGGGCAAAAACTACCGCCGCGCGGCAGGGGCATTATGCCGGGAGGTGCTCAGCCGCCGTTGGAAGCGACCCTTTATGTATTGGCCGAAGCTGCGGGGGCTGGTGCTGAAAAGCGGCGTACAGGCACTGAAAGGCAGCAAATAATGGGCGGCAGAAGTTGTTTTTTGGATACAGACAACCGATAAGAAAAAATCCATGCAGGTGGGAATGCCTTGCATGGATTTTTTTCATGAAGTGGGTGGGGGGACTGCTACAAAGGCGAAAATTTTCATGAAGCGGGCAGGAGAGGCGGCCGGTGAAAGTGGAAATTTTCATGAAACGAATGCGGGATTGCTGGCGAAGGCGAAAATTTTCATGAAACGAAAGCGGGATTGTTGGCGAAGGTGAAAAATTTCATGAAGCGGGTGGGGACTGTTAAAAAAAG
Organism: uncultured Clostridia bacterium; assembly: GCA_945927325.1. Taxonomy (GTDB): domain Bacteria; phylum Bacillota; class Clostridia; order Christensenellales; family Christensenellaceae; genus QANA01. The sequence continues at coordinate 12,104 of CAMEMG010000041.1, forward strand.
CGGGAGTATACGTTAAAAATTGACGGGATTGTAGGGAAAGTGGAAATGCATGTTAAAAATTGACGGGGGCCCGTTGAAAAAGTGGGGATATTTCATAAAATTGGAAGGATATTATTGATATAAATGGGGAAAATTCTTGAAATTGGCAAAATTTATCGGATGGAGTGGAGATTTCATGAAGCGG
>CAMEMG010000042.1:0-12287 GCA_945927325.1 uncultured Clostridia bacterium
ATTTCCTGCCCAATCCTGCAACGCGCACAGTGCCGACGTCGGTGTATGTGAAAAATTTTTTCGAAACCGAATTCCGGTCTCCTCCAAAAATTCTATCCGCACGCTTCCCGCCATCTGCAGTTTTTGCAGTTTTTCCAACTGCATAACATATCCCTTTTTCATTTTCTCCCATCCAAAGCTGTTTTCCTGCCCGGTCGTACAGTGTGAAAAGCAAACACATGGATTCTCAAAATATTGCCGAAAATACCAATCCAACACATCCGAATTATTACCACTGCTCCATACAGGTTCCATTGTGCAACAGCCTTGCTCAAATCCGGCGTGATTTATTTGCTCATCATAGCCGTAAATAGGATCAATTCCAAGCATTCGGAATACCGGTGTACTGATGGTATTCTCCTCCCGTGAAGCAGGACAAAGCATATTGTTTTTGGATGGATAATATCCTCCGCTATAATAGCCTCCCCAAAGTGTATACGCATCTACCGCATACTGCTCCCGGCAGATACAAAAAGCTTTGACATGATATTGTTCACTCATATATGCCATGGAATGTGCGTCGAGTAACCAAGAACCGGCAACCTGAGGGTAATATCCAAAATGTGCAGCAAACGCAGCAAACACCTCGTCTATAATAGCTTCCCTCTGTGTCGGAGTATATGCCGGCAGAAAGCCTGGATTAACATACCAGTCCCAATCAAATCCCGGTCGTCCCCTCCATGGAATGCCCAGCTTTTCAGTCAACTGTCGGTTCATCTCCATCCAAACGCCAAATTTCAGCAGTTTATCGGATTTGTCACAAAGAGCTATCATATCCTCTCTAAGCATAGCATCGTATTGTAACAAAAATGTTTGCGGCAATCCGTAAAAACGCCCCATTTCCATTTGTTTACGAACCGGCATAACAAGATCCATCGGCTTTCGCGGCTCACACCCTCTTACAAAATTGACAAGATTGACAACTCGCTTCTGCTCCACATTACTTTCCTCCATTGATTTTCACTCATAATCAGCTACCGTTCGATGACCCCCTTTGATCATTCAGCATGCTTCAATTTTGTAGCTGCCACCTTTCAAATCCAAAATGCGGCGGCCATATAACCAATCCGGCCGATATCCGGGAACGTCGGTAAAAATATAACCATCCGGCAGCACAATTTCACCGGAAACCCCTTCCTCTTTTTCCACGATCAGAAGAATATGATCCTCTTGTCGCTTCCAATGCACGGCAATACGCCCCTTTGTAGTCAATTGCTCACCCCGAGCCTCTTGCAGAGTACTGATAAAATTCGGCTGTACACGAACATAGGACGGTTGCATACGATATGGATTGATCTGCAACCCAGCAATATGGGAAATAAAGAAACCACTGTAATCGGCCGTGAAGTGATGATTGAGCGAAGCCTGATAACCGTTTATCGTTTTCGCAAAGATTTCAGGCACCGATACCATACCAAAATCTGCAACTGTAATACCATAGGAAGGAGCATCTGTCCGGGTAATCATATGATAAGCCAATTCGGCATCTCCAAAAGCAGCCAAAACACGAAAAACCGTTCTGGCGCCGATAATTCCAAAATCAATCCGATCACCGTTGCTATGAATCATTTCCTTTAAACGTCGGTACGCCGGTTCACGTTCGCCATACTCAAAAATATCATAATACAATCCCATTGCTTGTGCGCATTGGCAATTCCCTTTAACTGTGCAAGTATTCCAATCCACGAGATATTTCCGAATAGAGGCATTTAGTTCCTTGCCCAGCAGAGAGGCAAATTGCTGTTGTTCTTTCAATCCAACCACGCCAAACATCCATTCGGCACGCCGGCAGATGCTATAAGCCGTAATCGTATCTGAAACATCATTCGGACATAGGTGATTTTCTCCTCCTCCGCGAAGCGAATGGCAATAATCCCCCAACCCAAATTTCAATATGCCCATGTTGTCCCGCCGTTTGGAAATATAATTGAGGTATCTGAACACAGCGTCCGAGCACTCGAGGAAGAGTGATGCATCTCCCCGATAAAGGTAGGTTTGATAGGGTAATTCTACAATGACCTGATCCCATACCGGTCCATTCCCCCATGCAAACCCCCAACCAGAGGTTGGAATAATACCCGGCAGAGCACCATCTTCACGCTGTGCGGCACAAATCATACGAAGCCACTGCTTATAGCTTCTCTCCACTCCTAAATTCTGCAGCATATGCTCCGCAGAGAGGGCAGCATCTCCCGTCCAACCATTCTTTTCCCGATGCGGGCAATCGGTTGGAAAATAAACAAAGTTAGCCAAATCGCTGATACGTGCATTTTGCTGCAACCGATTGGCAATTGGATCTGAACAGCAAAAACTCCCGCGTTCACACAGATCGGAATTTTGTACGAGCATGGTAACGGTATCCGGTGCAATCTGACTTTCATCCGCACCGATCACCATGACATACCGTCCCCCATGATAGGTGAAAGAAGGGACGTATTCCTCCACACCATTTCCCCTACATATATATATATCACGCTGTGCGAATCCTTGCGGATAAAATCTTGCAATGTTTTCAAAGGACATTTCACCGTCCGCACTGCAATATTCGGCGCACTGCAGCACAATACGCTGACCTTTCTTTCCCTTAATCTTCAGTTTAGGAACAAAAGCGGCATTTTCTTCAAACTCGAAAATATATCCTTCCTCATTCGTATCCGGTTGATAAAACGCAGTTTTGGAAAGCTCTACAGCCGCCGGGCTGATCTTTTTTGGTAAAACAGTCGGTGCAACATGTCCTTTATAAAACTTTACTGCTTTCAGTTCTTTGGTAATAACTACCCGGTCAGTATCATTTGGCAACTTTTTTCCGCGGGTAACACCGGAGAAAATAGCCGGAGTCCAAGCACTGTCATCAAAATCAGGCGAATTCCATCCATCTATTTCCAATGTCGCGTTGTAGTGCTCGCCACTTCGCAAATCATCAAATATAATGGGTGAAGGGGCGCAGCGAAACGTTTCATCAGCTTCAAAGCATAACGTTTTCTCACCGCAGACCGCCTCAAAAGACAACGCCACTTGAGGAGCAGAACGGAAAGAAGCTTTATCAAAATCCCATACAAACCCACCAATTGCATTGGACATTCCGTTTCCAAGCAGCAGCCCGATACAGTTTTTCCCCTGGCGAAGCAGAGTATGTACATCATAAGTATCATAAAACAACATCTGATCAGGATTCGAAATATAGGGAGCCAATCGACCGTTGGTAATCTCAACTGAGTTGATCCATAACCGGTAAAATCCAGTGCAGGTCAGCGTAATCAATGCAGAATCCGGCACTGTATCCAGCACAAAAGTTTTACGCAGATAAGGAGCAGGAATCGGCCTATCATAAGTGGCATAGTCGTGTGTAGCTTTAATTAATTTGGATGATAACATATAGATCCTCACTTTTATAAATTACAATTGGATATCGTTACATCGGCAAACAGCGGGAAATGGTCTGAAGCGGAAAGAGTACACTCATCTACTGCTACTCCAAACACAGATACCTCTGCGTGACCTTTGGCTAAAAAAATACGGTCAAAAGATTGAATGGCATCTGTATCTGTCTCTGCACCTCCATCCGGCTGCATCAGTCCCAACTCTGTCCGGAATTTTGGATAGGGATGATAAGATTTGGTCTGAGCTGCGTATACAGTGGCCAGGTCTTTCACATACACACATCCGACAGTTTCCGTCAGATACTTGTAGGATTTACTGGTTTTAATAAAGTTGAAGTCTCCCATCAGAAACACCGGTACATCCGGCTCATCACAGTGCAAAGTATGAATTAACTCCTCAATTTCCTGCACCTGTCCAAGCCCCACCACAACGTTTCCCCCTTCCAACTGGGTATTCAACACGATGTATCGGCACCCTGTCTTTTTTTCTTTGAGCTTCGCCCATGTCAACAGCCTGGTCTCGCCGTTTTCTTGCTGATTCCGAAAGATCACAACCTTGGAATCGATCAATTCAGTTGTATCAATATGATAAAGAATAGGAGATACATTACGCCGACGATAAGTACCGTTCACCTTGGGATCGGTGCTCTCCCGATATCCCAATTTTTCCAACAAAGTAATGATATTCTGATCGCCGGCATAAATCCGATTGTTGTCAGCACATTCCTGCAACCCCAGTATATCGGGACGATACGCTTGAACGACATTCGCTTGCAGAATATTCCGCTCGCAGACGTTTGGGTGCCCCCACAAAACGTTATATGACATCAACCGTACATTTCCGCAATGGCGATAGGCGTAAGCCGATGATGTCCCAAAATCATTCAGCAGATCGCTGTAATGACCACAGTAATCATCTCCGTCTTTCCAAACATTTCCCTGTCTGGTTTTCCGGCAGTATTCTTCAACTGCACCGTCCAAACCAAGGTAATCGGCGGCAGACAAACAAATAACATCTCCGTCTGACACGATCCGAAACGAGCCGGGCGAGTAGCTCCGGTTAAAAGCCAATACAATACGCCGTTTTTCACACGCCTTTCGCAGAGTCTGCTCCCTCTCGAGCAATGTTGCCAATTTTATGGCTTCGCGCTTCAAAAGATAATCGTTTTCACCGTATGAAACTTTAATCTGTTCTGCTTCGAGTTCCAATGTATATATCATTTTTATTACCTGACTTTCTACCGATTGGCAAATACAAAATCAATAAAGATGGGGAAATGATCCGAAGCAGAGAGCGTACACTCATCGGCTATACAACCGTACACACACACATCTGCCTCTCCTGTTGCTAAAAAGATATCGTCAATGCTAAGTTGCCCTTGGTTATCATAACCGATGCCTCCAACCGGCAACATCATACCATGGACCCGATCAAATTTCGGATAATCATGTGTCGATTTTGTAGTGGATACAAAATCGGTCGCAAGATCTCTTGTATGCCGGTATCCCGCTGTATTGACAATATAAGAATAGGTAGCGCTGGAGTGATTGAAGTTAAAATCTCCAATTAAGAATACCGGAACTCCCGAATACCTCTGCGATAGAATTTGAATCTGCGTCTCAATCTCCTGAACCTGTCCCAGCCCGACTACAGCATTTCCGCCTTCGAGATGAGTATTGACCACGATATAGTTTTTACCGTTGGCTTTATTCCGCAATACAGCCCAACTCAAAACCCGTGTTTCGCCTTTTGGTAATTGTTGATTCTGATAAATGTGATAATCGCTTTCCAGTACCTCTGTGGTGGCAGTGTGATAGAGGATGGGGCTAACATTATATTTCCGGTATACCGGCATCTCAGGATTCATGCTCTCCCGATATCCCAATGCTTCCAAAAGTGTGATAATGTTATTTTCGTTTGTAAGACGATTGTTAAAATCACATTCCTGCAATCCCAATACATCCGGCATATACTGCTTAATCATCTCACTCTGTAACCGGTTTCGCGCTGCAATATCCGGATGCCCCCAAAGTACATTGTAGGACATAATCCGCACGTCACCTGCCGGCAAATAGGCATACTTGGTGGATTGAGTAAGTTTTGTAAGACTATCTTTATAATTGCCTTTAACGGAAAATCCATCTCGGAACGGGTAATAACCGTTTGGTGCCGCAGTTTCGAGGTATCGAAAAATCCCTTCAAATCCATAATAAGTGGAAGCAGCAAGGGTAATGCTTTTTCCAGACACTGTAATCTCAAAATCTCCCTGCGGCAATGCTTCGCTTTCCTCAATCACAATTTGTATTCCGTTTTCTGATGATACAGTAGTTGAGTTTATCAAAGACTCACCTGAAAGCGTCTTGATGATCTCGCTGATACGATATGCATATCGGGCCTGCATCTGCGCCACGCTATCATACACCACGCAGTAATCCGAAGCCGGATAATCAAAAAAAGGGAACAAAGAAAATTGGATTCTCTGTACGGCCAAATAATTACGTGGTATCAACAATTCCGCCAATACCGGGGTTGTCGGCAGTTCTCCTTCCGGCTCTGCACCAAATACATCCTGCACAAACTGCGAAATTGCCAAATATAAACCGCTTTGTGTTTCGGAGTTAAAAAGCAATTTGTCCCCTACAACTGAAATGGAATATCCTTGTGCGTAGTCTACATCGCTTTTCTCTGTCTGTTCCGGACGATTCGTTATCCCCAACAAAATCTCCTTTTCGGTTCTCTCACCGCCACCCATATCCGAGGTTTCGGAATCATTCCTCACCTGCAATTTGGCACCGGTATATGCTTCTACCGTTCCGGCCAACCGTTCTGCCATTGCCCGCACATATGTTTTGGGGTGCTCCGGAATCACAATTACATAGTCAGTTTTGTGATTTTTAACTACCTGCAAATTTTCTGCTTTCATCGGTCCCGTTGTGTCTGACAGACCGCCAGAATTATGCGCAGTTTTTCCATTACAACCAAACAGTAAAGCAATCACAAGTAATATCCCCCATGATGCAAACCTTTTTGATCGACATTTCATATTCTAAACCTCTATCACAAAATCAAAAATCCAATTACAGGGTATCCCGAACAATTGTTATTCGGAATACCCCTTTTTGTATCAATCTATTGAACCAACATCATCGGCAGGCTATTCTTTAGCCGCACTTTAAGGATTGCCCCATTCCTCTATATCTTCGCCATAAGGCTGGGAAATGGATACAGATTCGGTCAAAATATCTTGCGGCAGAGGCATAAAAAGCGCCTCGGGTCTTTGATAACTTTTCACCGAATGTACCTCCTTATTCCTTGTATGCGTCTGCAAAAGCCTTTATTTTGGCAAGCGAACTATTACTGTAAGGACTGTAATTTCCGTCTTTGTCCACATAGTAGGGATAGTCCTCAGATTGTGCATCTGCGCGATCGGCATAAGCTTCCCGTGCAACAGATGCAATGGTACGGGAGTGATCCTGTTCGATATAATCCGAATAAAAAGTAACGGATAAATCTCCAACAGTAATCGTCAGGTATCCGACCGCACTGTATGCCAAGTTGTAGTTGGACTCAAACAGGTTCGCTACCGCACCGGAAAAGGTGTATGCAGTGTCGGTCTCCTCTAAGAATTTATAAACGTTTGTGTCGAACGGTACGTTAATGTAAGTATCAAAAGCAAACCCTTGCTCATTCTTGTATGTATCCAAGGCATCAGCGGTGAAAGTACCAGCGGCCTTTACATATTTGGTTGGCGCGATGAGGGTGCCGATTTGCACGGTAACGTTGTCTGCTTTAAGCAGCGCATCTAACGTAGATTTTTTGATTTCAGTATCAAAACGCAAACCTGTGGGTTCATCCAGTCGCACAGAAGCACCGGTCAGAGTTTTGAGAGTAATGTCGGTTACACAGCCGGATGCACTCAAAATCCCCTTCCCCCGGGGTCCAGTCAAATTATCACCGCTAACATAGCAGTTTTTCAGGTTTACCTGCTTCGCCTCATTCAAACCAACCAGTTCACCCATATAACCGGAGTCGGTTCCTTTACCGTACAGCATCTTGCCGGCATTAAAGCAATTCTCTATATTATAAACTGCCTTACTTCTGGCATTGCCAATGATACCGCCGGTGCGGCCATGTCCACCATTGGTCGCCACAAAGATATCCCCATAGTTCACACAGTTGCGGATAGATACCGTTGCACCTTCAGCCGCATCACCACAGGCTCCGATACCACCAGCATACCCGATGGTAGCAAATCCGGTATAGTTTTGCTTAATATCTGCATAATTTGTGCAATTGGTTATCTCGGCTGCATCGATTCTGGCCGCAATTCCGGCTGTATATTGCCGCTCTCCATTGGTTGCAGAAGTCGTTACATCAAGTTGAATATTTCCGAGTACCGTACAATCCTGAATTTTACCTCCGGGGGCCAATCTGCCGGTAATTCCGCCAAAGTAAAAATGGTTTGATTTTGCTTCACGGGTAATTTGCACATCAGCATACACGGTGCAATTTTCAACAGTAGAACTGCCATTAACAGATACGCACAGTAAGCCGCCAAAAGCATTCTTTGATCCGGCGCGTATACGACCGTGCACTGTGAGATTCTTTACTACAGCACCTCCATCCAACATACCAAAGAGTCCCGGTGTGTAAGCCAGTTCCTCATTGATTGCAAAACCGGTTATGACTTTACCGTTTCCATCAAATTTCCCCTTAAATGCTTTTCCTGCATCATCCCGATTACCGATCCCTGTCCATTCCTGACCGCCAAGATCAATATCCGCAGTCAGAATATAATGTTTATTATACGTAGCACTTCCATTTGAATTTACAACAGAGGCCAAATAAGCCAATTCTGAACCGTTTGAAATCTTATACGGGTCATCAGCAGTACCGGATCCACCGGAAAAAGATGCAGCAACGCTACCATCCCACGCAGCAGTGTCTGCTGCGATCGCCGGAAATTCCAGTAAAAAAGTCGAGAGCAACATGGCAAAAATGATGAAACATGATAAAACTTTGGTCTTCATAAGTTCCTCCTCAATTTTGTTTTTTTATGATTGTTCCTTCAACGCCTATTTGCGTTGAAGGATCAATTCCTCAAAATATGTTACTGACCTAGTGCAGAAAATGGATTACCATGGCAAAGTCAATACCGTTTACTCCACTCCCGGTTATCGGTAACATCCGGCTTAACCGGTTCATCTGAGTCGGCAGCTTCGGTTGACTCCGGAAGTTCAGCACTGGTTCCGGATTCCTTGTCAACCTCCTGTTGCATAGGCTTTTCACAGGCGCATAAGGAAGTGAGCAGCAGTGTCAGGCAAAGCAAGAAAATCATCCATACCTTATTCGTTCTATTCATATTGATTCCTCTACTTTGTTCATGTTAATTCCCCTGCCGCGCGACACCGGCACAGGTAAAAAGCAAGTACATTCCGATTAGAGGGTAGAAGCTCCGGAGCCGGAGTTACATATCAATCTTGCGATTGTCATCGAACAGATCTGTTATCTGGCTTCTTCCGAAGCCTTCCACAATTCTTGGAAAGTCTGGTTCAATTTAATTACTTCCTCAACGATCAAATCCCGTTTGCCCTTCAGAAGTGAACTGATCGTATTGGTACCGGAAGCATACATATCTCTCAGCTGTGTCGTACCGAACGCCTTAAAAGCAGTTCCAATATAGATATTAGCAGGATCAAAGAAGGTTGATGATTCCATAATCTCCAACATTCGTACGGATTCGGGATCCTTGGCATATCGCGTGGTCAGAGCTCTTTCGTAGTAAGCCGATTTTACAGTTTGATAACTCTCAGAAGCATAAGCCTCCAAGAACTGGCTGGATTCCACCCGTTTGGCTCCCCCCACCGTGCGCGGGATAGCATACAGCAAGCATTGATCCTGAATATAGGAATAGTATTCATCCTGTGTCTCGGAATCAGATTTTGGCAGCGGTAAAATGCCATAGCCCTGTTTGGTTTCCCCCAGATTCTTCATACCCGTTTCCTCCAGGAAGAAAAGCCGGAAGCTGGTCAAAGCTGCGGTACCTGCTGTAAATTTTCCGACCACATCAAAATAGGTAGAGCTGGTATATGATCCATCGCTATACATCATTTCCAAAATCTTATCTATTGCATTAGAAAAATTGGCGGTAGAACTCAAATCATTGACATAAAAATTCTCCCCATCCTTTCCAACCACACGCAGACCGGCAGAGGCCATATAGCCATCAGTGAGTGAAGATGCCGGTCCTACCCACATCACATAACCGAATTGATCATCAACATTCACGCCATTACCATCGAGATCGTTGTAAAAATTCGCTGACAGTTCAGCCACCTCATGAAAATCCCAATCTCCGTTCAGAACCGTTTGATAGGGATATTCCACACCAACATCGGTAAACAAATTTTTATTAAAAAACATTCCTATCATGTACCGATAATAAGACAGCGAGAACTGACCGGTAAGAAGATACTGTGCATTTCCCACAGAGAGCGCATCATTGTAACCTTGAGAATAGTAATCCTTCTCTGTGTTGATAAAAGGCAAATCCAACAGATTGGCAAAATACCCCCGCTGAGCCATCCCACACATACGATATCCGGCGGTAGTCATAATATTATAGGTATCAAAACCGCCATTGATCAGATTGGTAATTTCGTCAGTAATAAAATTGCTGTTTGTATCACCGACCCGTTCGTACACTTCAATTCTACAATTCAACCGATCTTCCAAATTCAGATTTCGTTTGAACATAGCATCTTGTACTACATTTACCTCAGACTCCTCCTGCAGCATTTCCCGCACCGTTTCACTCTGCACGTAGGAAAAAAGCCGGATAGTATGTTGCTGAAAATCCAAGTCATCCGGAAGATCGTCTACATCGTTGCGAATTTCTTCTGTTGAATCTTCTTCCCTGTTTGTCGTGGCAGTTTCTGTACTCTTCGGTTTTTCGGTCTTTGTTCCGCACGAAGCCAGCGCAACAAGAAGCAGTAGAATGGCACAAAAAAGCGCCAATCTTTTTTTCAATACGTCCATTTCCAATTAACTCCTCTCTTTCTTCCGATTTATCGGTACTTATATTATACCACTTCTAAATGACAAAAAAAGTGGTGATTTCGTCTAAAATGGTGGGTAAAACCGTCTGGTTTCAAATCAATTCTGTAACATTTGATAGCTTTACGCTATGAACCCGATAATAGCCACTTTCGGACATCTCCAAAAGCCGGTGCATTTTGCTGATTGAATATTGTCTGCCTCCATTTGTTGAGCAACAAAATACTGATCATTTTAACGAATCCCCCCGGGGTAGGCACATTTTCGTACTCGCTTTGTGTCGAATTTCTCTCGACATAACAAAACCTCCTACGGTAGTTGTTGATACTACCATAGAAGGCTTTTTTCAATACCCGCTTTTTACGGAGTTGTTCACTTGATACTTTTTTATTTCGTTAATGATCTCCCACTATATATTTTTTGAAACTCTCTGGGTGTGCTACCAATGATTTTTTTGAATACTGTGCGAAAAGAATGGACATCGTTGTACCCAACCATTTCGGAAACCATCTCAATTGATGCATCCGTTTCAATCAAAAGTTCACAGGCATTTTGAATCCGAACTTTCTGCAAATACTTGTTAAAGGTCATTCCGGTCACTTCATAAAATTTTTTGCTGATATAATTTGAATTGAAATACTTCTCTTGACAAATCTTTGAGAGAGTAATATTCTCTGTGTAATTTTCCATTACATAGTCGCAAATTTCCTGTATCGCCTTATGCTTGGGCCTTCCGCTCAAATTCGGTAAATGCTGCTGAAAAGCAGTGAGGAGAATCTCTATTGCCATACAACGCAGCAAAGCATGATGCCCCGGTAGGTTTTTATGATATACATCCAACGCTTTTTCAAACAACGCCAATATCTGTCCATCGCTATCATAATATACTCTGTCTGCTGGATCCATTTTAAGCAAAGAAACGTCAAAATCAATGTTTTGATGCCGGCATAACTCCGAGAGTGTACATTCCCCCGCTATTTCTATCAAAAAATCAGGCGTAAACAAGAAATTGATCAAAACCAAATCATGGCTGGCGTTTTGATAATCATGAAATGTATTATAATCAATAAAGATGAAATTTCCTACTCCCAAATGCTGATATTCGGACACAACACCCTTCTTTTCAATATGCTGACTTACAGTGCCATTCAATACATATACCAATTCGAAGCATCGGTGATTATGCAATAACATATTGGCTTGTTGCGTTTTCAGAACTACACAGCTCTTGGAAATCAGTAAAGTCTTACTTGCGCCATTTTTAATTGCAGAAATATCAGGACTGATTACGGTAAGTGAATTGCTATTGTAAAATGCTTTTCTGTTTTTCATAACAATCTCCAAAAATTCGATGCACATAATGATATACAATCATAAGCAGATCAATATCACAATTCAAAAAGAAAACATGCCGTTCTACTGTAATCTCAGAGTGATGTGCCGGTTATCAGCTCATCCGTTGGTGACAGGTTGTATGCATATTCATTCCAACGTAACCAATTTCCTCCACTTTCATTCGCAAATGTGATCGTCTAATTCAGTGTCGGATTATCCTCCGCACCAGTCGGTTCATACTATCATCGCGATACCGCCCCTTCAACTTGCCATTTTAGTCTTCCACGTTGCTCTTCACTTCATATTATACCACAATTCAGTGACATTGTCAATCACGAAAAACCAAACCGCCCAAAGACACAATTTCTTCCTTACTGCACCGTAAGAGTCACCGCCGCGCAATCCGCGATTGGCGCACTCACTCGCGCCTTTTCCGTGATCCTTCACAAAAATCCTTGCCTGTAGCTCGGCTACAG
>CAMEMG010000043.1:0-12280 GCA_945927325.1 uncultured Clostridia bacterium
CACGCAATAAAGTAACAGGAATTTTAACAAGAAAAGATTATCAGATTATTTTTTTGGATACACCGGGAATTCATACGCCTAAAAACAAATTGGGCGAATATATGGTAAAAACAGCATATGAGGCAAATCAGGATGTAGATCTTACGCTATTGCTGCTGGATGCCAAAGTCGGAGTAGGGCAGCGAGATCGGGAAATTTTAGAGCGCTTGGGCAAAAAAAGGTTGATTGCCGTAATTAACAAAATTGATGCCGTTCCGGCAGAAAAAGTGAATGAAATGCGGGAAGCGTTACTTGCTTTGCAGCTGCCTGGCGAACAGATCAGAGAAATTTCGGCAGCGCAGGGAACGGGTATTGCAGAATTAGAGAAAGAAATTGTTTCTTACCTGTTGCCAGGGCCGCAGTTTTATCCGGAAGATATGGTAACTGACAGGCCGGAGCGTTTTATCGCAGCTGAATTGATACGGGAAAAAGCACTCTTGAATTTACGCGAAGAAGTACCGCATGGAATTGGAGTCGAAATTGAAAAAATACAGGAGTTTGAGGATCTGACAGAAGTGCAAGCACTTATCATTTGCGAGCGAAATTCTCATAAGGGAATTATTATCGGCAAAAAAGGCGCAATGCTCAAACGCATTGCGACAGATGCACGGCTGGATTTAGAACGCCTTTTTGGAACGAAAGTATTTTTGCAAGTGTTTGTAAAAGTGAAAGAGGATTGGAGAAATTCCGGTTATATGCTGCGAGAACTTGGCTATAAAAAAGAAGAATAAATTACCTATTTTCCCGGGAAATAAATGGGTAGAATAAAGGCAAATACAAAACGGAGGCAAAAACATGCTCAAGGATACTGTATTTGAATTATTCAAACAAACCGGGCAGATTAATTATTATCTTTTATATTGCAAGTTATCCGAAAGGCGGAAAAAATAGAAATATTGGGGAAAATGGGTTTTTATGGGGAATACATCGCTGTGCATTGTGTTACGTGCATCTAATTATAAAGAAAGCGATAAAATGCTTACGCTTTTTTCTAGAGAATGGGGAAAGATTGATGCGCTGGCCCGTGGCTGCCGGAAGCCAGCCAGTTCGCTGCTTTCTTCCACGGATGTGCTGTGCTGTGCTGAATTTGGATTTCATATCAAGGATGGAAGGTACTACATAACGCAGGCGGTTCCCAAAACCAATTTCTATGATATCCGCAAAAATATGAATGCGTTGATGACTGCTTTGCTGTTGTTGGAAATCTGTGAAAAGAGCGTCATGCCTGCAGAACCAAACGGAAGGCTTTTTGCGTCACTGGCGGGAGCACTGTTTGCTTTGGCTAATAAAGATGATCCGAAAAAGGTACTGATCTTTTTTGTATATAAAATGTTGGATATTTTAGGGCTTCGCCCGATGTTGGATCGATGCGCTGTTTGTGGAAGGCCGCCTGTTTCAAAACTGAATCTTGCTGCCGGCGGAGTAGTCTGCGAAAGCTGTGAAGGGGAAGAAGTGCCGGCAGAATATATTGAACATATTGAAAAGATTCTGCGCACAGCTTCTAAAGATATTCATAATGTACAGGTACCTTATCACAGCAGATTTTATGCAATGACAATTCGTTGGCTCAAAAGTGCGCTTGACTTTGAACCAAAGACGCTTTTACTCTTGAAGTAAAATGTTTTTTGCCGATTTTGCAGGGAAATTCATCAATTGTCTATTGTCATTGGAGGAAAAATACGATATAATTCAAAACTGGATATTATAAGAGATAAACACTATTGTTACTCAACCATTCAGAACAAAACAAGGAGGAATTGCAATGAGTAAGTATGTTTACATGTTCAGCGAAGGCGATGCTACTATGCGGAACCTGCTGGGCGGTAAAGGTGCGAACCTGGCAGAAATGACCAAGATTGGTCTGCCTGTACCCCAGGGTTTCACCATTACGACAGAGGCTTGCACAAAGTATTATGAAGATGGTAAGACGATTTCTGATGATATTATCGAAGAAATCAATGCCGCAATCGCAAAGACGGAAGAAATTGCCGGGAAGAAATTTGGTGATCCCGAGAACCCCTTCCTGGTATCTGTTCGTTCTGGCGCAAGAGCTTCCATGCCCGGCATGATGGACACCATTTTGAACCTCGGTCTCAATGATGTTGCCGTAGAAGGTGTTGCCACAAAGACGAAGAATCCCCGTTTTGCTTACGACAGCTATCGTCGTTTCATCCAGATGTTCTCTGATGTTGTTATGGGCATTGAGAAATCAAAATTTGAAGCTATTCTGGATGCAGCGAAAGAAGCAAAAGGCGTTAAGTTGGATACAGAACTGGATGCAGACGACCTCAAGGCAGTAGTTGTAAAATATAAAGAACTCTATAAAGCTGAGATGGGCGTAGAATTCCCGCAGGATGCAAAAGTTCAGCTGATTGAAGCTGTAAAAGCTGTTTTCCGTTCTTGGGACAACCCCAGAGCAATTGTTTACAGAAGACTCAACGATATTCCCAGCAGCTGGGGTACTGCAGTTAACGTACAGTCCATGGTATTTGGTAACATGGGTGACGACTGCGGTACGGGTGTTGCTTTTACGAGAGACCCCGCAACTGGTGAGAAGAGATTGTACGGTGAGTATTTGATGAATGCTCAGGGCGAAGACGTTGTTGCTGGTATCAGAACACCTCAGCCCATTTCTTCTCTGCATGAGACATTGCCTGAAGTTTATGAGCAGTTTGTCAATATCGCACAGACTTTGGAAGATCACTATGCAGATATGCAGGATATGGAGTTCACCATCGAAGGCGGAAAGCTGTTCATGCTGCAGACCAGAAATGGTAAGAGAACTGCTCCTGCTGCATTGAAGATCGCAGTAGACCTGGTTAAGGAAGGCAAGCTCACGAAGGAGCAGGCTATCCTCAAGGTTGAACCTCAGCAGCTCGACTCTTTGCTGCATCCGCAGTTTGAAGCGAAGGCTCTGAAGTCCGCAAAACCCGTTGCTAAGGGCTTGCCTGCATCCCCCGGTGCAGCTTCCGGTGCAATTTATTTCACGGCAGAAGATGCTATGGCTGCAAAAGAAAGAGGCGAGAAAGTTGTTCTTTGCCGTCAGGAAACTTCTCCTGAAGATATCGAAGGTATGCATGTATCCGAAGGTATCCTGACCGCCAGAGGCGGCAGAACCTCCCACGCAGCTGTTGTTGCAAGAGGCATGGGTACTTGCTGCGTTGCAGGTTGCGGCGAAGTGATAATCAATGAAGAAACAAAGACAATGACTTTGCCTGATGGCAGAGTGCTGGAAGAAGGCCATCCGATTTCTCTGGACGGCAGCACCGGTAATGTCTATGCTGAAAATATCAAGACCGTAGAAGCTCAGATTACTGGTGACTTCGAAACTGTTATGGGTTGGGCCGATGAGATTAGAACGCTTCAGGTTCGCACCAATGCAGATACCCCCGCCGATGCAGCACAGGCTTTGAAGTTTGGCGCTCAGGGCGTTGGCCTCTGCCGTACGGAGCATATGTTCTTTGCTGAGGACAGAATTGCTGCAATCCGTGAAATGATCGTTTCCAAGACGGTAGACCAGAGAGAAGCTGCTTTGGCTAAGTTGCTGCCGATGCAGAGAGAAGACTTCATCGGTATTTATAAGGCCATGAAGGGCTTGCCTGTTACCATTCGTCTGCTGGATCCTCCGCTGCATGAGTTTGTACCCACAGAGGAAGAGGATATTCGTGCACTGGCTGATGAAATGGCCCTTTCTTATGACGAATTGAAAGCTACCATTGATGGTCTGCATGAATTTAACCCCATGATGGGTCACAGAGGTTGCCGTCTGGCTGTCACTTATCCGGAAATCGCCAAGATGCAGGCCAGAGCAATCATGGAAGCTGCAGTAAGCGTTAAGAAGGAATGCGGCTATGATATCGAGCCCGAGATTATGATCCCGTTGGTAGGCGAAAAGAAAGAGCTGAAGTTCGTTAAGAATTTTGTGGTTGAGACTGCTGAAGAAGTGCTGAAAGAAGCT
Organism: uncultured Clostridia bacterium; assembly: GCA_945927325.1. Taxonomy (GTDB): domain Bacteria; phylum Bacillota; class Clostridia; order Christensenellales; family Christensenellaceae; genus QANA01. Next base: position 3,998 of record CAMEMG010000043.1, read on the forward strand.
GGCATGGAAATGCATTATAAAGTTGGCACCATGATCGAGATTCCGAGAGCAGCTTTGATGGCTGATGAGATCGCAGAAGAAGCTGAATTCTTCTCCTTCGGTACCAATGACCTTACGCAGATGACCTTTGGTTTCTCCAGAGACGATGCTGGCAAGTTCTTGGATGCTTATTATGACAACAAGATCTATGAATCTGATCCGTTCCAGAAGCTGGATCAGGAAGGTGTTGGCAAGCTGGTGAAGATGGCTGCTGAGCTTGGCAAGAAGACCCGCCCCAACATTAAGCTGGGTATCTGCGGTGAGCATGGTGGCGATCCGTCTACCGTAATCTTCTGCCATAATATTGGCCTGACCTATGTTTCCTGCTCGCCCTTCAGAGTGCCGATCGCAAGATTGGCTGCAGCACATGCTGTTGTTCTGAATAAATAAGTAACAATATAGAAATGCCCGGTATATTTCGATATACCGGGTTTTTCTATGTTCTTTTTTTGATTTACCCTTCAAATTATGCGTGTTATAATAAATTTGATATTGGTGCAGAACTATATGTCGAAAAATGTTAATAAGAGGATATGAAAATGAAAGAATTTACAGAACGCCATCATGCTTATATCGCAGCAGTGTTTTATCAATTGTTACTGGAGCGTTTTGGCAAAAGGGGTGAACAGGCTTTTATTATGGCTACACAACGCTATGGGGAACAGCGGGGCAGCCGTATGGCTCAGCGAGCAATTCGCGACGGAAAACCATTGAATTTTTTTTCCTATAAGGAATATGGAGAATGGGTTAATACCAAGTCGGTGATGGAGGAAATGGGAGGAAATCAGAGCGAGGAGATTTCTTATGCGCCGGATTATCAGATCAAAGTGACGGTTTGCCCATGGGCACGGCAGTTCGCGGATATGGGCATGCAGAAGTGTGGGGCACTATATTGTCGACATATTGATAAATCCATTGCTCGCGGATTTAACCCGGAGTTAGTCTATGAAGTACCTCAAAATATGAATGATGAAGCATATTGTATACAAATTTTGCGCGGAGCAAATTTTGAACCGGGAAAAATTCCGGCAAGCAAACCGGAAAGAAGAAAAGATTTTTCCTATCATTGTGCACATATTTACTATACTTTCAGTGATATCATTATTTCCATTTTTGGGGAAGAGGGAGAAGAGATAGCGCAAGCAGTATTTGCTTCATTTGAAGAACAATATGGGGAAGATATGGCAGCAAGGTTATTGGATTATGAGGAAACGGATTTTAATTTGATTGATGCATAATAAAAAAAGAGCAGCAGTGCTGCTCTTTTTTATTGAGAAAGGCTTGTATTCTAAACATAACAGTGATATTATCAGTAGTAATAATAGAAGCTTGAGGCGAATATGCAAAAACAGAATTCTTTGAAGAATCAAATATATGAGAAGATATATGGGGATATCGTTGCCGGCGTTTATACTGCAGGGGCAATCCTGAATGAAAAAATGTTGACGGAAAAGTATGCAGCCAGTAAGACTCCGGTGCGGGAAGCTTTAGTACAGCTTTGTGGAGAAGGAATTCTGCAAAACCTTCCGCGAGTAGGTTATCAGGTCACACCGATTAGCCCGGGGGAAATTCACGAAATCTGTGATCTGCGTATTATCTTGGAAACGGCAGCTTTTGAAAGAACCTGGAAGCAGCTTTCCGAAGAACAATTATTGGCCTTGGAAGAATATGTGAAGCAGGCAAAACAGATGGACGGCGAAAAGGATGTGCGCAAACACTGGCAAGCAAATTTGGAGTTTCACCTCTTTCTATGCAGTTTGTGTGGGAATTCTTTTATATATCGTAGTTTGGAACAGGCTTTGAAATTTTGCAGCAGAGGGGCGGCACAGTTCTTCAATGAAAAATGGGCTCATGATCAAGCTACGGATGAGCATGAAGCTTTGGTGGCGGCCATACGATCCGGTGATCAGGAAAGTGCAAATAAAATCTTATATCATGATATTTATGCAATGAAAAATCAACTGCTGGGTCTGGAATGATAAAGGGAGGTCAGAAGAAAATGGTGGAAGAAAGAGCGTACCGGAATTATTTGGAAATACTGAAACGGGAATTGGTGCCTGCATTGGGGTGTACAGAACCAATTTGCTTGGCCTTTGCAGCAGCAAAATCGAGAGAAATTTTGGGGCAGATGCCGGAGCGGGTGTTGGCGGAATGCAGTGGCAATATCATTAAAAATGTAAAAGGCGCGGTTGTGCCTAATTCAGGTGGCATGAAAGGCGTAGAAGCGGCGATAGCTATTGGTGCTGTCGGAGGGAATGCGCAGAAGGAATTGGAAGTTGTGGCAGATATTCAGCCAGAGCAAATCGCGGAAGCGGCAGCATTAGTAAAAACGCGTGCTTTTTGTGAAGTCAGGGTGTTGAAAAGTAAAGCTCCGCTGCATGTGCGCATTACGGCATTTGCCGGAGAGCATAGGGCAGTTGTAGAAATCAGGGATGCACATACCAATATCGTATTACTGCAAAAAGATGAGGAAATTCTTTTTTGTGAACAGCCCAAACAGGAAAAGGTCGTTGAAAAAGTGAGCCAGGAAGAAATGAATGTACGGGAAATCCTGGAGTTTGCCAACACAGTAAAATTGGAGGACGTACAGGAAATTATTGGTCGGCAGATTGAGTATAACGAAAAAATTGCTGAAGAAGGTTTGCAAAAAGAATATGGCGCTTCGGTAGGCGCTAATCTATTGAAATATTACGGAGATGATATTAAAATTAGGGTAAAAGCTTATGCAGCAGCCGGAAGTGATGCACGTATGAGTGGTTGCTTAGCGCCAGTGGTAATTAATTCAGGGAGCGGTAATCAGGGCATTACTGTTTCTTTGCCGGTGATACAGTATGCTAAACATCTTCAGGTAAGTAGAGAAAAGTTGATTCGCGCATTGGTACTCAGCAATTTAATTGCGATTCATGAAAAAATGGCGGTTGGCCGACTTTCGGCTTACTGCGGAGCAGTTAGTGCGGCTTGCGGCAGCGGAGCGGCAATTACTTATTTACACAACGGTACTTATGAGCAGATTTGTGCGACGATTACCAATACGTTGGCGAACGTTTCGGGAATTATCTGTGATGGAGCAAAGCCTTCCTGTGCTGCTAAGATAGCCTCTTCCGTCGATGCAGCCATTCTGGGGCACTATTTGGCAATGGAGCAGGAACAATTTAATGCGGGAGACGGCATAGTGAAAGAAGATGTTGAGCAAACCATTTCCAGCGTGGGAATTCTGGCTTCTCAGGGAATGCGGGAGACGGATGAAGTCATTCTGGATATCATGGTTGAAAATACGGCAAAAGACTTGGAGGAGGTTTTGAAATGAACGAATTTTCAGAATTGCATCATACGTTTTTAATCGGAAATTTTTATAAGTTATTGGTAGATCGCTTTGGTGCTCGTGGCAGGCAGGCGTTTATTATGGGAACGCAGCGTTACGGAGAACAAAGAGGCAATCGTATGGCGCAGAGAGCTATACGTGATGGCCGGGCTTTAGATTTTGCAGCTTATAAGGAATATGTAGAATGGGAAAATACAGAAACTGCGAAGCAGCTGATGGGTGGAAATCAATGCCAGGAAGTTTCTTTTACGCCAAATTATGAAACGCATTGGTTCACCTGCCCATGGTGCTATCAATTTAAAGCAATGGGGCTGCAGGAATGTGGTATTCTTTACTGCGCGCATATCGATCAGGCAATTGCCCGAGGCTTTAACCCCGAATTGAAGCTTGAGGTTCCGAAAAATATGAATCAATATGGTAAAACCTATTGCCAGCAGATCTGGTATGGAGCCAATTTTGAGGAAGGCAAGCTTCCGCAAGGGAAACCCGGAAATAAAGAAAGCTTTGCGTATCATTGCGCACACTTATATGATACGTATTCCAGCATTGCAGAGGCAATCTTTGCAGAGGAAGGGAAAACCGTAGCTCAGGAAGTATTGCAGCGGTTTGCCGCAGAATATGGTCAAGAGATGGCTGCTGTGTTGAAGGAATATGCGGGAACGGATTTTAATGTAATTCTGTGAATATACATAAAGGATAATAAATAAGCACCCTGTGACAATGCATGGGGTGCTTATTTGTACTTTTATAGATTGGCGCAAGGCGGCGCGGTGGAACCGCGCAGTAAAATTTCGGTGGGAAAAAGAAGCGGAGAAGATGCTGCAGGTTGTTCCTCGCCGGAATTGATTTGTGCAATCAACATTTCGGCTGCTGCAGCTCCCATCTGGTGCAATGGTTGGGAAACAGTAGTTAATTGTGGTTCCATAAGCAAGGTATTGGGAATCGCATCAAAACCGGTAAGAGAAATCTGCTCCGGAATACGGATGTTTCGGTTATGCAGAGCCTGGTACGCGCCGGCTGCAATGTGATCATTGCAGCAATGAATAGCAGTAGGCGGATTTGGCAGATCGAGCAATTCATTGACAGCTTGATAACCGGAAGAAGCACGATTGGATGTTTTCAAATAATCGGTGCAAATGGGAATTCCATGATCGCTTAATGCCTGACGATATCCTTGTAATCGTTGTTCCAATACAGAGCCCTGCCCATAGGAATTGATAAAAGCAATTCGCCGGTGACCAAGGGAAATAAGATGCTGAATAATGCGATAAGTACCGGAAAAATTCTCGCAGTCAATGCGTTGGATATTAGGAATATCCGTTTGAATGGAAATGGCGCAAGTGGAATGCAGCAATTGGGAAATCAGCGACGGATTATGAATGGTTGCGCTGGCAAATAAAATACCGCTTGCACGGCGTTTCAGCATTTCGCGGACATAAAATTCTTCCCTGCGTTCACTGGAGACCAGACAAATGAAAGGAAAAAATGCAGAACGGTTGATAACTGCTTCTGCACCTGCCAGTATTTCAGAAAAATATTGATTGGAAATGTCGCCGATAAAAATACCGATGGACTTGGTGGTGGTTCGACCCAAATCTCTGGCCATACCGTTGGGCACATAATGATGCGCTTCCACAATCTCCATGACCTTTTTTTGGGTTTTTTCGCTGACAAACCCACTGTTATTTAAAACACGGGAAACGGTGCTTTTGGCTACGCCTGCCATAGAAGCGATATCTTCAATTGTCAAATAATTCTTTTTGCTTTCTTTGGAATTCGATGAGCGCACAGGAATCTCTCTCTTTCAACTTATCTTGCCGCTTTATTATAAACAGTCTTCATAAAAAAAGCAAATATCTCTTGCACTGCAGCAAATTCAATGGTATGATAATAAAAAATGGAAACGGTTCCATATTAAAATCTGTGATATGCAGACAGAAAACTGTCAAGAAGGAGACATATGAGAGGACTCATCGTTTATGGAGATGCCACATTAAAACTGGTTGAGGATATTCCAATGCCGGAAATTACCCCCTATACGGCACTGGTAAAAACAATTGCCTGTGGAATCTGCAATGGTACTGATACGAAGCTGACTGCAGGGCATTTGAATGGCTTTGCAACTTATCCGGCCGTTTGGGGACATGAAGCGGTTGGACAGGTAATTCAAGTTGGCAGTAAGGTAAGCAAATATCGGGTTGGAGATTTTGTTTTGCGGAGCGGCTTGGGTGAAACGGAGCAATATCACAGCTTATGGGGTGGTTTTGCTGAATATGGGCGTGTATTGGATTATGAAGCCATGGTGGCTGATGGTATTCCGGCTAATTTAGGGGATATTTCGCAACAGGTTATTCCAGAAGGAATCGATCCGGTAGATGCAACTATGTTGATTACAGTTAAAGAAGTATATAGTGCGTTGAAACGCCTGGGAGTAAAAAAAGGGGACAAAGTGGCAATCAGTGGCTGCGGTCCGGTGGGACTGGCAATGGTTAAAGCGGCAAAATTGTTGGGCGCCTCCTTTGTAGCTCTTTCCGGACACCATGATTGGCGCATTGCTATAGCAAAAAAGCAGGGAGCAGATCTGGCAGTCAATACCAGGCATGAGAATTTTGCTCAGGCGGTGAAAGCTGCTGGCCAGGCACCATTGGATTTTTATATTGATGCGGTTGGGCGTTGCGATATTCTTTCCGAGGCTCTGACACTGATTAAAGAGGATGGTGTGATTGGTATTTATGGCATCGGAATAGAGGAGAATAAAGGAATTAAATGGAATGGTGGGCCATATAATTTCCGAATTCACTCTGTACAATGGCCGATTCCGGATCGGGAAGCTGCTGTGCATGAGGAAGTTATGCGTTTTACGCAGCAGGGCAAAATTGATTTGAAAGATTTTGTGACACATGTTTTGCCAATTGAGGAATATGAAGAAGGATTCCGTCTGGTTAACAATCGGGAAGGCCTAAAAGTTGTATTAAAATTTTAAAGGAGCAGGCAAATGCAGAAATTCGTTTTTGAACGGGAAAAAATGTTTGCGCAATTTGAAAAAATTTATCAAACATATCCGACTGATATGAGTGCGTTGTACCGTATACTGGATCAAAGGGAAGCGGAACACCCTGATGCTTCTGCGTTTGAAAAGAAGGCGTGGATTTACGAAACGGCGGCGGAACATTGCACTGTGCATTTGATGCCGGCTTGCCCTTTCTATATGGAACTGGATACCGGGCGTGATCGCAACAGCGTCACATCTACATGGCCGCCAGAGCCTGGTTTAGCTGATTGGCTGATGGCAAAGCATACGGAATTGTTGGCGGAATATAACGAAGGCTGGCTTCCGCATTTTGTGGATACACAGATGATCGGGGGTGTGATGTTTGCGGATTTTGCGCATCATTATGCAAACGTTGAGTCTGTACTGCAGTATGGATTCTCCGGGTTGCGTGAGCAAGCTCAGGCAAAGCTGCAGGAGGTCGCAGCGAGAGAGGAACATTCCGAGCATACATTGGCCTATTATCGCAGTATGATAACAGCGTTGGATGCTGTTATGCGTATTGCAGATCGCTTTGCGTTGAAAGCAGAAGAAATGCTGCTGCAAGAACAGGATATACAGGCACGTGTGCACTTACAACAGATTGCTAAAACCGCCGGAAGAGTTCCCAGATATCCTGCTCAAACATTTTATGAAGCATTGTGTACAATTTGTTTTGTGCGGGAAATGTGCAATGCGCTGGAAGGTATGGGGTTTGCGGTATATGGCCATATTGATCGCATTTTGGAGCCTTATTATGTACGGGATATACAAAACGGAGAAATTATAAAAGAAGAAGCACAGGCTCTGATTGATTGCTTTATGGCAATTACTGATGCGAGGTGGGATCTTAGCAGGGAACTTCCTGGCGGTACCAACGCTACAGTCATTATCGGCGGTTGTGATGCTGCGGGGAAATTAGTGTATAACGAAGTGACGGAAATGCTGATTGCCAGCATGGAAAGGCATCACTTTGCCAACCCAAAATTGCAGGCAAGAGTACAACCAGGACATCCCAAAATCTATCTGGAGCAGCTGGCAGCATTGGCGAAGACGGGAACCAATGTGCTTTCGATATTTAATGATGAAGTGATTATCCGCTCTCAGGTTAAGGCAGGAAAAAAGGAAGAGGATGCGCGGTTATATCTGGCCGGTGGGTGCCAGGAACCTACTCTTTCCTGTGAATTGAATAGCAGGGCATATATTTATTTGAATCTGGCGAATATGATGGATGTTTCTCTGTTCCCGGAAACTTGGAGTAAGGTGTTTCAGGCGGCAGGTGAGGAGGTAAATTTCATGCCTGCTTATCAGGCGCGGGATTTTGATACGTTCTATCGCCGCTGTATGTATAATTTCGGTGTACAGATACAATTGTTTGTCAATCGCTATAACCATTTGGCGAGAAAGTGGCCGCAGGTTAATCCCTGTCCGCTATACTCTGCGATGATGGAGGATTGTATTCAGAATGAAATGGATGTTACAGAGGGAGGGGCTCGCTATAATTCCGATAGTTTTGGAATGACAGGTTTGGGAACGGTAGTGGATTCTCTATTTGCTATTAAAAAAGCAGTGTATGAACAGAAGTATCTTTCCATGGAGGCATTACGCCGTGCCTTGAAAAATAATTTTGAGGGAGAAGAGAGTCTTCGCCAATATCTGCGCAATCGAATTCCCAAAATGGGACAACCCGATGCGGAAATGCGGGAATTTACAGCACAATGTATGCAGGATATTTCCCGGCAGATCAATGGCTATCCCAATACACGGGGCGGATATTTTGAAGCATCTCTATTTACGTTTTATTCATTTGAATGGTTTAGAGAAGCAAAAGCCAATGCCAGTGGTCGTAAACAAGGAGATTACCTTTCGCGAGGCGGGAATCCCAGTGAATATG
>CAMEMG010000044.1:0-11998 GCA_945927325.1 uncultured Clostridia bacterium
TGGGCATCTATTTCCTTCGCTTCTCCCGATGCTCCGCAGCTGCACAGCAGCATCAGAATCAGCAGCAGGATGCCTGTCAGCAATCCCTTTCTCTTCATTTTCTGCTCTTTCCTCCCGTCAATTTTCCCCATTATACCACTTTTTATTTTATCCGGTGCTATAAAACAATGCCTTTCTGCATCAAAAAAAGCCGATCATCAAAGATCGGCTTTTTTGCCTATTTTTTACGACCAGCATATTTTTTCTGCAGTTTTTTGGAAAGCGCCGGTGCCTGCTTCTGCTTACGCGGCGGCAGCTCACTGCGCTTTTGTGCCTCAAACACAAAATACCCTGCCTGTTCCCGCACGCGCACACCGCCAAACATTGCTTTTAAACGGTTTTCATACCAATCCCGCCGTTTCGTGACCATATACAGCCTGCCGCCCACCTTCAGGCGGCGAAAACTCTGCGCAATGAATTTTTTAGGCACTGCAAAATCCGCATGATAGGGTGGGTTGGAAAGAATGCAGGCAAACTTTATTTCCGGCGGGAGTGCATCCAATCCATCGCTGCACAGGCACTGTACACCGTCCACGCCATTCGCGGCAGCATTGCGCCGGGCACAGCCCACCGCCTGTTCCGAAATATCACAGAGATAAATTTCTGCTTCACCCAACACCTTTGCCGCATAAATGCCCACAATACCACTGCCGCAGCCCAGATCCAGCAGCGGAGCACTCAACTCCGCCGCTTCCAGCATGCAGCGCGTGCCGGCATCCAGCCCCTCCGGAGAAAAGAGCGATTCTTCTGCCTGCATATGCAGTTGCAGGCCACCTATTTCCGCTACAAATTCCCTCATATTTTTTCCACACCTTCCATATCCGCCTTTCGAACCTAAAAAAGCTCATCCAGCAGGATATAATATTCGATTTTCCGGGCATCCGGCTGCACGCCCAACTCTTCAAAAAAGGCATCCATCCGCACCTGCTCAGTGGAAAACTCCGCAAAATTATATTGCAGAGAACGCACACACAAGGCTATATCCTGCCAAATATCTGCCGTGCCTGCCCGCCCCAGATCGAGAAATCCGCTTACCGCATCCCCCTGCAAAAAGAGGTTCGGCAAGCAATAATCTCCATGGGAGAAGACAATTTTTGCCTCTTCGGGACGATTTTGCTCCAGATACTGCAGAATCTGCTCCGGTGTATGCAAAAAATCATGCTGCCAATCCGCTTCCAACTGCACTTCCCCGTTGTATACACGCCGCCGCGCCGAGGCCAGCTTCTGTTCCAAACAGCGCACACTGGGGCAATCGGAAATATCCAGCTTCCACAGCTGCTTCAGGCCGCGCGCCAACAGGCGGGCCGTCTGTTCCGGCTGAGCCAACCGCGCCGGTGCGCAGGCCATTTCTCCGGGCAGTGCCGAAAGCAGCAGATACTGCCTCCCCGCCTGCTCCGCTTCAGCGACAACGCGAGGTACCGGCAGCTTATCCTGCAGCCAGTGGAGCATTTGCCGTTCGCGCAGGCTCTCTTCTCCTACCGCTTCTATTTTCAGAAAGCGGCGCTCTTCCCCCTTCCGGCAGCAGAGGATTTCTGCTCGGGAACGGCCAACCCGATCCCGGGAAAAGGAATAACCCAAAAGCGCTGCTTCCATGTCGGCCGGAAAACATCCTGCAGAAACAGACGAGCTCACTGCGCCATCCCCAGGCCCAGCGCATCCGCCGCTTCACGCATGCCCAGCACGGTATTCCAAATCAGCGTATCCAAATCGACGCCCATGCGTTCTGCGCCCCGGCGAATCACTTCCCGGTCGCAACCGGCAGCAAAATGCTTATCCTTGAATTTCTTCTTAACTGATTTGAGTTCCATATCCAGTACGCTTTTAGAAGGGCGCATCAGCGCTGCGGCCGTAATCAGCCCGGTCAGCTCATCCACCGCAAAAAGCGTCTTTTCCATAGGCGTCAGCGGCTCTACATCGCAGCAAATTTCATAACCATGGCTCTGCACAGCATGAATCAGCTGCTCGTCGACGCCTTCTGCTTCCAGAATTTCCCGCGCCTTCAGGCAATGCTGCTCGGGATACAACTCATAATCCACATCGTGCAGCAAACCGGTTACACCCCACAGCTCCTCATCTTCCCCATTCAGACGGGCAAAATAGCGCATGGCTGCTTCTACTGCCATGCCATGCTTCTGCTGGCTTTCACTCTTCACATACTTTTGCAAAATTTCCCATGCCTGGGCCCGATTAGGTATCATAATTTCTTCACGACCTTTTCAAATATTTTCTTTGCTCAATAAAGGCAATCTATCTCTTTCAGCAGCTTCAGCGCCGTATCCGGATAGTTGGTAATGATGCCGTCCACGCCCTTCTGAGCCAGCGTGCGCATCAGATCAGGTTCATTGACCGTCCAGGTATTGACTTCCAGCCCTTCCCTGTGCACCTGATCGATGATCAACGGTTCAAACAGGGAGGCATAGTGTGGATGCAGTGCCGTGGCCTGCAGTGTTTTAGCATATACCCAGGGCTGATACAGACAGGCTTCATAGAGAATTCCTGCCTTTGCAAAGGGATCGACATATTTGAGCCGCCGCAAACAGTAATGGTCAAAAGAGGAATAAATCACCCGCTCCTCCATGCCCGCCTGCCGGACTGCCTGCACTGCCTTGACCTCCATCCCTTCATACCGCACCAGGCTGTCGCACTTGAGCTCAATATTGAGGTGCAGTGCCGTCGGCTTCAACAGCTCCAGCACTTCCTCCAACAACGGCAGGCGATAAAAGGTTTCCGCCGAAAATCCCGCATGGTAATTATACTGCGCCAGCTTTTCATAGGAAAGCGCAGCTATCGCGCCGCTGCCGTTGCTGGTACGGTCAATCCGCTCATCGTGACAGACCACCAACTTGCCATCGGCACTCATCTGCACATCCAGCTCTATGCCATAAGCACCCATTTCCACTGCCAGTGCAAAGGCTTCCATCGTATTTTCCGGCGCATATCCGGATGCGCCCCGATGCCCCCAAACTTTTGCCATTTTCTCTGCTCCTCTCCGTCTTTCCGCTTGTTCAGCAAATATCAGTACTCGTATAATCGTTCTGTTCCGTTTTTGACGCGCAGCACGCCGTCTGCCAGCGCCTGCATCTCATCCTCCCCGGCATAGGTAAGCACGGGAAGCCAACTATCCACCCGCTTCTTGATCATGCCGGTAAAGCGAGTGCTGTGCGCAATGCCGCCTGTCAGCACCACTGCCTTGGCGCGCCCTTCCAGGACGGCATGCATAGCGCCGATCTCCTTGCAGATCTGGTAGGCCATGGCTTCTACCACCATCGCCGCAAACTCATCACCCTGTTTGACCATATCATCTGCCTCGATCATATCATTGGTGCCCAAATAGGAATAAAGCCCTCCTTTGCGCTGTACCAGATCCATCATTTCCTCCCGGGAATAATTGCCCGAATAGCACATCTCGATGACGGGCACTACCGGCAGCGAGCCGGTGCGATCGGGGGTAAACGCCCCATCCCCGCCCATGGCATCGTTGACATCGATGACGCGCCCATATCGATGCGCAGAAACGGTGATACCACCGCCCATATGCACTGCGATCAGGCAGCAATCCTCATAACGGGTGCCCAAATCGGCAGCCGCCTTGCGCAAAATTGCCTTGGTATTCAATGCGTGGAACACGCTGCGCCGCTCAATGCCGGCCAGCCCGGAAAGCCGCGCCACCGGCTCCAGCTCATCTACCATCACCGGATCGACCACATAGGCGGGAATGCCCAGTTCCTCACTCAGCTCATGGGCAATAAATCCTCCCAATACCGAAGCATGCCCCAGCGCCGTAGGGGAATGCATATCCTCCAGCATGCGCGCATTGATGCGATAAGTTCCCGATTCAATGGGGCGGATCATTCCGCAGCGCGCCACGATATCGCTCAGGCTGTGCAGGGATACGCAATGCGCTTCCAAAGCCCGCTGTACCAATCGTTTGCGCATGGGCAGCTGGCCTTCAATATCCTCAAACTGCCGAAGTTCTTCTGATGAATGGCGGATCGTCTCGGTAAAAAGCATTTTTGCTTCCTCAAACACCGCTACTTTGGTGGAGGTGGAGCCGGAATTGATCACCAATATGCGATTCATTGCCGCGTGCCTCCTTCCTTGCCCACTTCAAAAATAAAGTTCCAATCGTGCATACGCTGCTCCAATTTTTCCGCCTCCATGGCGTACAGCGGCAGCTGCATCCAAATCTCCGTCTGCCCGCCCTGTTCCAGCGGCTCCACCCGCATGCGGCGAATATTCCAGCCGTTGCGGCGAATATAGCCGGTAATGCGGTTTAAAACGCCTACATGGTCCCCCACTACCAGCCGGTAGCTGTGATCCCTGCGCTCATTAGTGCCCAGTTTTCTCATGCTGTTCCTCCCATTCGCTGCGAAGCAGGCGATAGAGCAGGCGCGTTTTCCACGCTCCTTCATGCCAGACTGCCTGCACCAATTCCCCTTCGCGGAGCATGCCGCAATGCTTCATGACGCCTTCCGAGCCCCGGTTTTCGGCCAGGCAGCCCGTCTCAATCCGCCAGACATCTCCCGCTGTAAATGCATATTTGATCAAGGCCTCCGCCGCTTCTCCGGCATAACCTTTTCGCCACATCTGCGGCCGCAGAAAATAGCCGAGATTGACAACACTGCCGCCGGGCGTTTCCTGCAAGACGGTATAGCCGATTTCTCCCACGTGCGCACCGCTTTGCCGCTCTATCACCTTCAAGAAATAAAATTTCCTTGGCTGCTCCTCCATCGCTCTGATAGACGTGAGCAAATTTTCCCGCGATTCTTCCAGGCTGCAGGTGCGCACCTCCGGCAGATAACGCATTGCCGTTTCATCGGAAAACAAAGCGTGATGCTCTGCCAAATCTTCCAATACATGGTCCCGCAGAATCAGGCGGGGCGTCTCAATCCGCAAAAAGCCCGACTGCGCACTCATACTTCACGCTCCCCGAGCAGGATCTCTGTCAATTCCTCCACCGTTTGCGCAATGGCCTGCGCTCCGGCCGCTTCCAGTTCGCCCGGATCCCCATAGCCATAACCCGCTCCCACTGCATACAGGCCGAACTTGAGCGCTCCCTTCATATCATAGCTGCGGTCACCCACCATAGCCGTCCGGCCAGGTTCCGCCTGCAGTGCATCCAGAGCCCGCTCCACCACCAACTCCTTCTTGCCGTTGGTGCCATCCAGATCGCTTCCCGAAATCATTTCAAAGTAAGTATCCAGCCCAAAATGCTGTATAATGCGTGTCGCATAAAAAGTGGGCTTGGAAGTGGCGACGGCCATGCGGCAGCCTGCTGCATGCAGCCGCTCCAGCATATGCGCAACCCCTTCATAGAGGCGGTTTTCCAAATAGCCAACCGAGCCGAAACGCTCCTGATAAAAGCGCAGGCCACGAAATGCCTCTTCTTCCGAAAGATGATAGCGCTCTGCAAAGGATTGGCGGATTGGCGGCCCCACCACCCAGTTCATTTCTTCCAATGGCGGCGGCGTGATACCCAGCTTTTCCAGAGCATACTGTGCGCTTTTGAAAATTCCCTCTTTGGAATCGGTCAGCGTACCATCCAAATCAAATAAAATATACTGCATCGCTATCTTCTCACTTTCTTTTCCATCGTTTTGTGCGTCGCATTTTGCCCCGTCTCCCGAAAGCCCAGCTTCTCATAGAGGCGGGCAGCAGCCTGATTCCCTTTCAGCACTTCCAGCCGCAGATTTTTACCTGCAGCGGCAGCATGCGCATGCAATGCCAGTAGGAAACAGGTACCCACTCCCCGGCCCTGTTCCCCTCTCAGCAGCTGCAATTCTCTTACAAACCAGGCATCCGATTGCTCTTCCACCGAAAAGAAGCCGATCGGTGCTTCTCCACGGCGAAGGAGATGATAAGGTGCTTCTGCCAAATCCTGACGCAAAAATGCCTGTTCCTCCGCATCTTCCCAGCTACCGAAAGCTTCCTGATACAATTCCTGCATATTTTCCTTCAGCACTGAAAAGAGAAAGGGAAAATCTTCTGCCGCCGCCGGGCGGCAGCATAACGCAAGCTCCCCTTGCGGGGCTTCTTTTTCCATATACTTTTCCTTTTGCTTCATTTTCATTTTATAGTATCATATCGGCGGCCCGCTTTCCATATTTCCCGAAAAAAAGCCGCAAAAAACCGGCCGCAGACGGCCGGTTTTTCAGGATACTTCCGCAAAAAAAACACTCAATAGCGTTCAAAATGCACTTTGGCAGCGTCATAGCGATCCTTTGCCACATTTTCCACCTGACTGTAGCCCAGCGCAATGGTCGCAAAAGGCAATATGTGAGGCGGCAGATGGAAAAATTCCGAAATCTGATCCATGCATTCCTGCTTTGGATAGGTGCCCAGCCAGACGCCGCCCAACCCTTCCGCCACAATTTGCAGCAGGATATTTTCCGTGCAGGCAGCACAATCCTGTATCCACCAGGCGTGTTCTCCTTCGGCTTGCCGCATATCGGCACAGACGACAATGATCGCACCTGCTGACCCTGCCATCTTGCTGTAAGGGCTCATCTCCTGCACCGCCTGCTTAGCTTCAGGCGAAGTGGCAATGAGAATTTCCCAAGGGAAACGCCCCATAGCCGAAGGCGCCAGTTGCCCGGCGCGGGCAATGCGCTCCAGTTTTTCCCGCTCCACCGGACGATCCTCAAATGAGCGGACAGATCTTCTTGCAAAAATCGGATTCATTGAATTTCCTCCTTTTCTTCCCGATTCCGGCTGCTGTTTTTGCAGCTTTTTGCCATATTCATTCAACTACTACTATCTATGCGTTTTCGATCGGGTTGCTGCACCCGTATACTATCATGGCCGTACCCGAATCCTGAATGAGTGTTTCAGCCGGATAGTTTTGCAGCAACAGGCTGACGTATAAATCGCCTGCCGCACCCGAAAGATTGGTCATCTGTATGAAATAGATCGGCCAAAACCATCCCCTCGGCAGCACCAGATTGAGCACCGCCAGCAACACGCCCCACAGCGCTATCGGTGCCAGCGCTATCACCCGGTAATGGCGCTTGCAAAAATAAGCACTGCTGCCGGCATAAGCATACAGTCCGGTAAATCCATAGTGTGCCTTTACGCCGCTAAAATGTTTCATGAAAATGCCATGTACCCATTCATGGCCGAAAATATAGGCAATGCTGCCTGCAATCATCACCACTGCCTTTGCCACAAAACCGCCCACTCCATTGGCGGAAAAGACCGTTTCCAAAGGCACCAGCAACGCGCCTGCAGCCGCCAGCACAACCAGAATCGCCAGCGCCAGCCCATTGACCGACCAGAATGCGCGCCGGTCCGCCTGCAAATCGATTTGCCGCAGCGGCAGATAGCCTTCAGGCAACTGTGCAAAACTTTTCATCCTTCTTCCTCCTTCAACAGACGAGCCAACTCGGCTGCCTGAGATTCTCCCCAAACGCGGATTCCTGCCGCCTGCAGCAGCTGCGCTGTCATACCCTGCCCCGGAATCAGCCGCCCTGTAAAGTTTCCATCGTAAATCAGGCCGCTGCCGCAGGATGGGCTTTTTTCCTTGAGCAGTGCATGGCGGCATCCATAAAGCCGCGCCAGCTGCAGCGCCTGCTGTGCGCCCCGTTCATAGGCTTCGCTCACATCCACGCCGGCTCGATTGCAGATCTTTTCACCCTGCCTTTCTGCCGGCAGCCTTGGGGTCGGCAGTCCGCCCAGCTGCTCCGGGCAGACCGGAATCAGCACTCTTTCCCGCTGCAGCGCCAGCACCTCGGCCTTTGCCTTGCTTTTTCCGTCATAGCGGCAAGGCACGCCCAGCAGACAGGCACTCACCAAAATTACTTGTTGCCCCACAACTCCTCCTCGCGGCTATCACAGCCATATTTGCAGCAGCCACAGCAGCAACAGATGCAGTGGATATAATCCATACCACAAAAATCTGGGGCCTTGCCTGCCTTTTTGCCCGTTATACAATCCAATGGGGATCAACGCCAACAGTGCACAGAGTTGCAATAGATTGCCGCCGAATAACAGAGAAAAAGCGCCCGTCCACGCAATTCCCAGGCCACAGAGCACAAGCTGCAGACCTTTATGGGAAGTTTTGCCGGCAAAATACATAAACAGAATACACCCGACGCCCGGGCTTTCGTAATCCACCTGCAGCATATCGCCCAGCCGCAGCGCAACAATCATGGCTATCATGCCTGCCCACAATGCACCCCGCCGGTCGGCTTCTTCATAACTCCAAATCGCCAGCAGACCCAGCAGCAACGTCCAGAAGACATTTTGCGCATACCAGTCGAAAGGTTCTCTGCCAAAGCAGAGGTCGAATGGTATTTCAGAGATCAGTGCGAAAATTGCCAACCGCAGCACATATTTCCCCATATTGCGGGTATGTTTCGCTCCCTGCACCAGCAGAAAAGCGTAGAGCGGAAAGGCCAGCCTGCCCAGCACATACAGGGAAACCGGCGCATCCCACCACAGCGTTTTGAGCGTATGATCCAGCAACATGCTGCAAACTGCCACACTTTTGAGCACTGCCGCAGAAAAGCCCTGCCCTTTGCCTAAACGCTTCATTTCTGCTCCCCTTTCGTCCAGCGCATCATGAGATTATCCCACCTTCTGCCATCCATCTCTTCCCGCTGCGGCACCACGCACAGCCGCCGAAACCCGGCTTTTTCATAGCAGCGAATCGCGCGGGGATTATTCAGTCTCGGGTCAATAAAAATGGCATCGGCGCCTACCTCATCGCTCAGATAGCGGCATAGGGCGCGCAGCAGTCGGCTGCCCAGCCCCTGATTCCACCGTTCCGGCTGCCCCAGAAACAAATCAACTGCCATCGGCTTGGCATAAAGCGAAAAATCCACTAATCCGCGGCAATCATATTCCGCTTCCTCCACAGGATAAAACTGCACATACCCCAGCGGAATGCCTTCGTATTCGGCAATGCAGGGCACTACCGGCTCCTCTCCCAGCACGCGGGGCTCATACTTTCTGCGCACCTCCTGCAGCATCGGCCGGCTGTTCAGGCCGCCATAATAATCTGCAATCCGTGCATCCGCAAGCCAGGCATGCAGCTGCACATAATCCTGCTCTGTCTGCTCCATAGGGCGCAGCCCAAGCGGGCCTTCCTCAAAAAAATACATCTGCTTTTCTCCTTTCCATCAGGCGTAATCGCCTTGCTTTCGTTTCTCATCAGCAGCACGTTCTGACGAGCCGGCCAAAAAGGGCTGTGCCTCCGCACAGCCCTGTCGTTTACAAACTGCTCAGTTAAAACCGCGGAACCCTTTGCCGATGATTTCGCTGCTGTTGGTAATCGTGATAAATGCCGTCGGCTCCTGCCGTTTCACAAAGTTACGCAGCTGTACCGCCTGCCTGCGCTTCAGCACGGTAAGAATCACCGTCTTAGGCATATGGCTGTAGGCACCCTCAGCCTGATAAGTCGTCGCCCCGCGATGCAGTTCTTTATGGATATATTCGCAGATAGGCTCCGGCTCATTGCAGATAATCGTAAAATACTTGCAGAGATTGATATTCTCAATGACGCCGTCGATGACCAGCGATTTTGCCATCAGGCCACAGAAAGAGAAGAGACCGGTCTGAGCATCAAATACAAAGCAGGCAGCTACCGTAATGCACAGGTCTACCAGAAACAGCGCCGAGCCGATATTAAAGCTGGTATACTTGCGCAACACCATGGCAATAATATCCGTGCCTCCGCCCGAAGCATTCATATTGAAAAGAATCGCTGAACCAAACGAAGGCAGTACAATCGCAAAAATCAACTCCAGCACCGGTTCATTGGTGAGTGGTGCCGACATGGGGAAAAAGTATTCCAACAGGCTGAGTGCCCCCGACATGAGCACGCTGACATACACCGTCTTAATTCCAAAACCTCTGCCCAGGAACAAAAATCCTACCAGCAACAGTGCCATATTGATGATAAAGGTAATCGAACTTGCCGAAATATCAAATAATCCGCTTAAAATAATGGCGATACCCGTTACGCCGCCAAAAGAGAAATTATTGGGAAACTTAAATACATAAATACCTGCTACCATGACAAGCGTTGCCAATGTCAGCATCGCATATTCCAAGGTTATCGACCATATTTTTTTCTTATCCATCGTTTCGCCTCCCTGCCCACTGTAGTGCGTGCTTTTGCCCTGCGCCAAATCGTTTTCCAAAAACAGAGCCATATGCGCTCCTTTTCTTTATAGTAGCATATTCTTCCGCATCTGGCTATCTTCTTTTTACAGATCTGCCATGATAAAATGCATCAAAAAACTCTGCACACCGGCAGAGTTTTTTGATTATGCTCAGAGCATGGTAGCCCGCAATTCTTCACCGCTTTTGGGGCTCAGCAGTGCAGGCGCAATATCAAAGACGGTTTTGCAGCCATGCTCGCCCTTTTGCGCCAGACGGAAAGCCGCTCGCGCATAAGCCACGATTACCGAGGCTGTAAACTCGGGATTGGAATCCAACTTGAGGCTGTATTCAATGACCGCATGGTTTTCCTTTTCCAAGCCGGTTTTGCCACTGCGGATGACGAAACCGCCATGATTGATGCGGCTGTGATCGCGCTTGAGCTCCTCCGCCGAAATGAAGTGCACCGTCGTATCATAATCGGCAAAGTAGTTGGGCATTTCCTTGATCTCTTTTTCCACGCGCGCCGCGTCTGCCCCTTCTTTCAGCACAACATAGCATTCCCGCGTATGTTTTTGCCGGGTTGAAAGCGTTGGGTTGCTTCCTGAGCGCACCGCTTCCAGTGCCGCTTCGACAGGCACGGTATACTGCTTGGCATCGGCCACCCCTTCTATGCGGCGAATGGCATCCGAATGCCCCTGGCTGACGCCACGCCCCCAGAAGGTATAATCGCTGCCTTCCGGCAATACGGCATTGGCATACATGCGGTTGAGCGAAAACATGCCCGGATCCCAACCTACCGAAATAAACGCCACCTTACCTGCCTTTGTCGCCGCCGCATCCACAGCCGCAAAATGCTCCGGAATATGTGCGTGGGTATCAAAGCTATCTACCACATTGAAATACTGTGCCATCTCCGGCGTCTGCACAGGCAAATCGGTTGCGCTGCCGCCACAGAGAATGAGCACGTCGATCTCTTCCCGATGCGCTGCCGCTTCCTGCGCCCGATACACAGGCACTCCCGGCGTGGCAATCTGCAGCGCAGCCGGATCCCTGCGAGTAAATACTGCTGCCAGCTCCATATCTTCATTCTGGCGAATGGCGCTCTCCACGCCTCTGCCCAGGTTTCCATATCCATAAATTCCGATTCTGATATGCATACTTTATTCTCCTTGCAAGATACTCAAATTTTATTGGAACGGACACTTTTGCAGGCAAACGCGCTGCAACAGTTTCGCACATTCCTTCTTTTTATTGATATTTTATCCTATCGACAGGCGGTGCGCCATCCTTTTTATCTAAAAAATGTAAATTTTTTACGGGAACAATGGTCGCAGGAAATCCCGCTGCCGCATAGAATAAAGCATGATCAAAAATAAGGAGAGCTGAAAATATGCCTGCTTTTTATATGAACCGCAAAAAACCATGGAATCTTTCCGCCTCGCCCTATGCCTGTGCGCTGTTGAGCGGCTCGGAGGATTATCCGGGCCTGCGGGGCAAAATGGAATTTTACCTCAGCCCGCCGGGGCTGCTGATTACGCATGAATTTTGGGGGCTGCCTTACGATACAGATGCCTGCGCCCCCAACATACTCGGCCTGCACCTTCATCAGGAGGGCAGCTGCACTCCCTTGGAAGGCGTCGCATTCGGAGCAGCAGGCAGGCATTTCAATCCCGAAAACTGCCCGCACCCGGCTCATGCCGGCGATTTTCCACCTGTTTTTTCCAACCACGGCTATGCCTTCGGTGCTTTTTACAGTGAGCGGCTGAGCCCCGAAATGCTGCCCGGCAAAAGCATCATCCTGCATAGCCACCGGGATGATTTTACCAGCCAGCCGGCAGGAGATGCCGGATCCCGC
>CAMEMG010000045.1:0-11992 GCA_945927325.1 uncultured Clostridia bacterium
TTGGAATCCATCCCGAACTGCACGTTTCCGGGGTAGAGCTGGTTTTTAACAAGTTACATGCCGGCGGAAAATTCAATAATGAAAGTTATGCCTACTCGGGAGGGTTGCATGGGGTTGGTGCCAGTGTCGTCAACGCACTTTCTTCCTGGCTAAAAGCAGAGATTTATCGGGATGGTTATATTTACGAACAGGAATACCATTCTTTTGAACAGGATGGCAAAACACACGCCGGACATCCGAAATATCCCTTGCGGAAAGCCGGCAAAACAGATAAACATGGTACTAAGGTCACCTATCTGGCAGACGCCCGTGTATTCGATACCATTCAGGTACAGTTTGACCGTGTCAGCCGCCGCTTACGGGAATTGGCTTTTTTGGTAAAAGGAGTTACCATTACTCTGACTGATTTTCGTGAAACACAACCAAAGCAGCTCAAGTACTGTTATATGGGCGGCATTGTAGACTTTCTGGTAGATATGAATCAGGATAAAGCTCCGATTCATCCTTTGCCGATTCACTTTGAAGGAGAGAAGAACGGGATTATTGCCGAAGTTGCTATGCAATATGTGGATAGCGAAAAGGAATATATCTATTCTTATGTCAATAATATTTCCACCGCCGAGGG
This sequence comes from uncultured Clostridia bacterium, assembly GCA_945927325.1. Classification (GTDB taxonomy): domain Bacteria; phylum Bacillota; class Clostridia; order Christensenellales; family Christensenellaceae; genus QANA01. The sequence goes on from CAMEMG010000045.1 coordinate 626, forward strand.
CGGCACTCATGAAACAGGCTTCAAAATTGCTCTTACCAAAGTAATGAACGATTATATGAAAAATGTTTCTGCTGCAGTCAAGGAAAAACTATCTTTTGAAGGTGAAGACTATCGGGAAGGCCTAAGTGCTATTATTTCCGTAAAAATGAAGGAAGTGCAGTTTGAAGGGCAGACCAAGACGCGGTTAGGTAATCCGGAAGCCAGAGCCGCTGTGGAGTCTATCGTTACCGAAGGGCTCAACGCTTATCTGCAGGACCTCAATAATGCATCCGTTTGTTCCAGGATCGCCGAAAAAGCCATAACTGCCGCCAAATCCCGCATTGCCGCTAAAAAAGCAAAAAAGATAGAGCGAGAAAAAAGTAAGGCAGATTCTGCACCGCTGGTTGGAAAACTTTCCAGCTGTACCGGTAAAAAGCCGGAACTAAATGAACTTTTTATCGTCGAAGGAGATAGCGCCGGCGGAAACGCCAAAATGGGACGTGATCGTCGTTTTCAAGCGATTTTACCGCTGCGCGGCAAACCGTTGAATGTAGAAAAAAAGCGCATGGAACAGGTTTTGCAAAATGAAGAATTCCGTTCCATCATCACTGCGCTCGGAGCCGGATTTGATAAATCTTTCAACATTCAAAATATCAAATATCATAAGATAATCATCCTGGCCGATGCCGATCAGGATGGCGCGCATATTCGTGCGATCCTGCTCACTTTCTTTTTCCGCTACTATAGGCAACTGATTACAGATGGCCACGTCTTTATTGCACAACCGCCTTTGTATAGCATAAAAAAGGGAAAAAATCTCATTTGGGCACATACCGAAAAACAATTGGCTGAGGCAAAAGCTCAACTGGGGCGTGGTGCCGAAGTGAAACGTTATAAAGGCCTGGGGGAAATGAGCAAGGAGCAGCTTTGGGAAACGACGCTGGATCCCAACGGGCGCGTGCTTATGCAGGTCACTATGGAGGATGCCGCTGCCTGCGATCAGATCGTCTCCACTTTGATGGGAGATGCCGTAGAGCCGCGCAAACAGTATATCAGCGAATACGCCAATTTTAACAAACAGGACAAATTCAAGGGAAATATACTCTAATCTTTGTTAGACAGGAAGTTGCAAGATCATGAAAGAAGAATTGAAAAATATTATCCGAACCCCTTTGGAAGATGTCATGCACGACAGTTTCATGCCATATGCCGAATACGTCATACTGGAGCGGGCAATTCCCCGAGTCGAAGACGGCCTGAAACCAGTACAGCGGCATATTCTTTTTGCTATGCACGAAATGCAGATTCTTCCATCCGGGAGCCATAAAAAATGTGCCCGTATTGTGGGAGAAACAATGGGCAAATACCATCCGCACGGCGATTCCAGCATCTATGAGGCTCTGGCCAGGATGGCTCAGGATTTCTCCATGAGCGCACCGCTGATTGATGGTCAGGGCAATTTCGGCTCTATTGATGGCGATGGCCCGGCTGCCATGCGTTATACCGAAGCCCGCTTGGCTCCCATAGCTTTGGAACTGCTGCGCGACCTAGATAAGGATACGGTTCCTTTTCAGCTAAACTTCGATGATACTTTAAAAGAACCTTCCATCCTGCCCAGCCGTTTCCCTAACCTGTTGGTCAATGGAGCAACCGGCATTGCCGTCGGGTTAGCAACTAATATTCCTCCTCATAATTTGCGGGAAGTTATTAATGGCGTTTGTTACCGACTCAAAAATCCGCAATGTTCTTTGGAATCCATTATGAAATATATAAAAGGCCCAGATTTCCCTACAGGAGGGGTATTGCTTGCCGGAGATGGAATTCGAGAAGCATATGCCACAGGAAAAGGCAAAGTGTCTTTGCGGGCTAAGGTCTCCATCGAAAAGGGCCGTAATGGCAAAACTCTGCTGGTAATTACCGAATTACCTTATGAAATTCGTGAATCCGCTATGCTGCGAAAAATCGAATCTCTGCGCACTACGCGAAAAGAGTTATTTGCCGGTATTTCAGATGTGCGCAGCGAGACCGACCGTTCCGGTATTCGCGCTGTCATCGAATTAAAAAGCGGGGTTAATGCAGAAAAAGTTTTGGATTGTCTATATAAATATTCTGATCTGCAGATTTCTTACGGCATCAACATGGTGGCCATTGCAGACGGACAACCTAAGTTGCTTAATCTGTTGCAGTTGCTCGACTACTACATAGCGCATCAAAAAGCAGTTGTAACCAATCGCCTTACCTACGATAAAGAAGCAGCCGAAGAAAAAGCACATAAACTGGAAGGTTTAATCAAAGCCGTTCTGGATATCGACCAAGTAATTGCCATTGTCCGCTCTTCCGATAATGCCAAAACGGCTCGCACCAACCTGATGCGTGCGTTAAATATCACCGGTGTACAGGCGCAGGCAATTCTCGATTTGCGTCTGGCTCGCCTTACCAAGCTGGAAGTCATTACATTGGAACAGGAATATGACGAACTTTCCAAACAATTACAGGAAATTCTCGAAATTCTTGATTCTGAAGAACGTCTTACCGAATTGATTGCTAAAGAACTCGGGCAAATCGCCTCCAAATACGGCTGCCCTCGTCGCACTCCGATCTCTTCTCACAGTGGTGAAATCACGATTGATGAAGAGCATTTTAAAGTAGTAGAGCCTTGTGCCGTCATCCTTACTCGCGGTGGCGGGCTGAAACGCATGAGCAAAAAAGCTTTGACCAAAGGCGCCGAATCCGGAGAACCGGATTTTAAAAACCAACCTGCTAAAATCCTGGAAACTGATAGTGATTCCAAACTATGGATTTTTACGAATTTGGGAAATTTATATACCATTTCTGCCGGAGATATTAAGGAAGCGCGCTATAAAGATGCCGGCAGCCCTATCGGCTCTATTCTTCCCGGATTGGCAAAGGGAGAAAGCGTTTTACATATCTGTGCGCCCATTATCCAGGGAACTTTGCTGTTTGCCACAAGAAGCGGTAAAATTAAATGTGTGCAGGCAGAAGAGTTCCAGGCAAAAAAGACTCGTATTGCCGCCTGTGGCTTAGCAGATGGGGATCAATTGGTCTATATTGCCGAAAACGAAATGCAAAAGCCTAACCTGCTCCTCATTTCCCAGAAAGGTATGTCCATCTGTTTTGAAAAGAGCAGCATCAGCCAACAAGGACGTACTGCCAAAGGTGTTGGCGGTATCAGCCTTGCCAATGGGGATCGCTTGCAATTTGTCTTCCAGACGGATATGCAGGGCAGTTTTATCTGCTTTAGTGAAGAAGGTTATGTCAAACAAAGCAAGCTGGAGGATTTCTCTCTGCAAAATCGTAATGGCAAAGGAATCAGGTGCTTCACCTGGCATAAGAATGGCTCTAACGGCAGCAAAATTTTAGCAGCTTTCTGCATCCGGGAAGCTTCTGCTTTTGAAGCACATTCGGATTTAGGCCTGACTTACCATCTTTCTTCTTCACAGATTCCTTATGAGCCCCGTTCTTCTTCCGGCTTAAAACTGATTCCCAACATGAGTGGTGAATTTTTAGAAAGTATTATACAACTATAAACTATATTGCCAAACTTTTTATTGATTAAATAAAGCGGCTGCAAGACAATATCTTGCAGCCGCTTTATTTTCTCCTGTAACAGTTTTACTTTCTCCGCCTCCGGCTTCTTTTCTGTTGTTCAATTTCGTAATTGCGTTGTCTCTTTCTTTTATGATCCAAGCCACGTATGGTATTTTTGTTGTCTTTTGGAATTGCAACCACAAAAGGCAAATTGAATTTCTTTGCCGGAATAGGTGTGGAAGCCTGTTTGGAAACATTTAGCAGTAATCCCATCATAGCCATAAAGATTACTACGCCTGATCCACCGTAACTGATGAAAGGCAATACAACACCGGTCGGCGGCAATATACCAATATTTACTCCAATATTTACGCACACCTGAATGGCCAGCGCAGCTGTAGAACCAGTTGCTATCAACATTCCCGTCAAATCCGGCGCATTCATGGCAGTTAAAACGCCACGCCAGATAAGCAACGCAAACATACTAAGAAGCACAAGGCATCCAACCAGCCCTGTTTCTTCCGCAATAATTGCAAAAATAAAATCAGATTCCCGATAGGGTAAATACAGCAATTTCTGCATGCTGTTACCCAATCCACGGCCAAATAAGCCTCCGGCTCCAATGGAATAAAGCGATTGTTTCAATTGCCAGCTATTGTTAGGATCAAAAAGTGCTTTGAGGCGGCTGATTCGATAGGGTTCCATTATCAGAAAGATAAAACCAGCCACCAAACCGACTCCCACAATTGCTCCTATATATTTTGCTTTTGCTCCTCCCGTCCACAGCATGGATACCACCAATATACAAATGCAAACAATGGCACTGAAGTTCGGCTGAAAAAAGATAATTCCGCAAATAAAAAGCAAAATCAGCAGATATGGAAAAAATAATCCATTCCAGAAATTTCGCATACGGCGAGGATTTTCCCCGAGAGAGCAGGCGATATATATGATCAACCCAATCTTTACAATTTCCGAAGGTTGTATACTGATCCCCACATTAATCCAACGACGGGATTCATTGATCGAAACTCCCAAAGGCGTATATACCAGCCCTAAAGTAAGGATTGATGCCCCTAGCACCCAGATATATGGTTTGGAAAGAAGCGGCCGATACCGATATTGTCCCCGTTCCATTTTACGGGCATCATATTGCAAATCAATAAAGCAATGGTAATCGAGTTTCATCAAAAAAATCAATACGATTGTGCCTATTGCCACGCAAAGCAACTGTTTCAGAAAATAATAGGCCTGCGATTCCCCATTAACTTCCGAAACATAATAGCTGGAAGAATATACCATCACCAAGCCAAATGATATCAGCCCCACCAGCAGTATGACAATTGTATAATCAAATGCCTGTTTATATGCTACCCGGTTTTCTACTTCAACTACTCTGCGCTGCTGCTCTCCCGCCGGCCGGCCTTCCGACCTTGGTTTCTTTTCCCTTCGCGGGGAAGCCGATCTTTGATTGCGCCGATTCTGCATCGGTATAATTTTGGCCATGGCTTTCTCCCTTTATCTTCAAAATGCATTACAAAGCGTTGACAATTTCCTTAAAAATCTCTCCCCGCTGTTCAAAATTATCAAACATATCCCAGCTGGCACAAGCAGGGGAAAGTAATACTGTTCCACCCTCGGGTGCCGCCAGGAAAGCCATTTTTACCGCCTGTTCAAAGGTATCTGCCAACTGAATATTCGCAACTCCTGCTTTTTTTGCAGCAGTCAGTATTTTCTGTTTCGTTGCGCCCAGTATCACAATTCCCTTGATCTGTTCCGTAAAATGAGCAAACATATCATCAAATTCGCTGTGCTTATCATATCCACCTAAGATCAGGATGGTCGGCTTTTTCATCGTTTCAATCGCTTTGATTGTAGAATCCGGGTTTGTGCCCTTGGAATCATTGATGAAATCAACACCATTGACTGTCTTTACAAATTCAATGCGATGTTCTACACCGGGGAATGTCTTTAAAGTATATGCTACCGTTTCAGCAGCTATACCCCTGCACATCGCCAGGCAAGTCGCCGCCAATGCATTTTCCAGATTATGATTTCCCGGAATTCGAATCTGGTCCACCGGACACACTTCCTGCTCCTGGCCTGCCATACGAAACACGATTTTCCCGTCGCGTACAAACGCGCCCTCTTCCACCTCCTGTTTTCTGCTAAACAGCAGCAAATGCGAGTGGATTTTATCTTTTTGTGCCGAAGTGATCGGATCATCCAGATTCAGAATCGCATAGTCTTCCGGCTTCTGATTCTCAAAAGCCTTCATCTTACAATGGGTGTAATATTCCATTGTGCCGAAACGATCCTGATGATCCTCCGTAATATTCAGCAATGCAAATGCGCGAGGGCGGAAGGTTTTGATTGTCTCCAATTGCAGCGCTGCTATTTCTGCCACAATGGTATCTCCGGCTTTCGTATCTGCAGCATGTTCACAGATCGGCAACCCGATATTACCCAATACGTAAGTAGTCCGCCCGGAGTTTTTAAAAATTTCTCCGGTCAGAGCAGTGGTTGTTGTTTTTCCATTGGTGCCACCAATGCCTACAAACTCTGCTTTTGCTATTTCATATCCCAATTCGATTTCTGAAATTACTTTTTTCCCGCTTTGCATCGCCTGTTGGATAAAAGTCTGCTTGACTGGCACTCCGGGGCTCAAAATCAAAACCTCTGCCCAGGCTTCTGCCTGTTCCGGCTCTGCGCCTAAAAAATCAATAGCTCCCTGTTGCAGCAGCTCTTTGATTTCTGTATGCTCTGCAAAATTTTCTTTGCTTTTTCTATCATACAACGCTATCTGCGCACCCATGTGATGCAGCAATTTTGCAGCTGAAACACCGCTTTTTGCCATTCCAACTATCAACACCTTTTTTCCGGTGTAATCCATAATTTATTCTCCTTTGCAATCAGATTAACAGCATTGCCAGCAAACAGGCAGCCACTGTAATCAATGTATAAACAGAGACAATTTTAGTCTCATGAACGCCTAACAATTCAAAATGATGATGCAGTGGTGCCATTTTAAAAATCCGTTTCTTGCGCAGCTTATAGCTGCCCACCTGCAAAATACAGGAAATACTGGATAACATAAACATGACTCCCATAATCGGGATCATCAATTGCAGCTTTGAAAAGATTGCCAGCATAGAAAGTGCACCGCCCAGTAAAAACGAACCCACATCGCCCATCATCACCCGTGCGGGATACGTATTATAGCGTAAAAATCCCATTACAGCACCCACTAAAATTCCCGCAAAAATCATGGCGTCTTTTTGCAAAACAGATGCCTCGGCTGCCAGGAAAATCAAAGCAAATGCGGCCGCATCAACCACTGTTACACTACCAGCCAATCCATCCAATCCATCCGTCAGATTTACGCTATTCGTAAGTGCAATCATGAAAATCACACAAAACGGGATATACCATATTCCCAAATCCAGTGTTTGCCCCCAAAAAGGAATATATAACTCCGAACCGATTTGCGGATTATAGTACGCATAAATCGCTACCAACGTCCCGAAAAAAAGCTGTAATACAATCTTTTGCCAGGCACGCAATCCTTTAGAATTATGTTCCAGCACTTTTTTCATATCATCAATCAATCCGATAATTGAAAAAGCAATACTGCCAAGAACGGCTGCCCACAAATAGCTCCCACATTCCCCAATAAAAATCAGTGCAACAACAATCATGGCCAGAGCCATAAAAATACCGCCCATGGTTGGAGTGCCGCTCTTTTTCAAATGTGTCTTGGGGCCATCTTCACGAATCGGTTGCCCAAATTTCAGCCGGTGCAATAAAGGGATGGCGATATGCCCAAGCCCAAGGGAAACCAAAAACGACAAAAGAATCGCTAAAATCAAAGTCTGCATCTTTATTCCTCTTTCCGCAAAAATAAGCGCGCCTTTATTCTCTGATTCACGGCGCGCTTATCAGCAGTTTTTCCTATTATCTTCCGAGTTCGTCCAGAATTTCGCCAACCACAACTTTTTCATCAAAAGGATAGTGTACCCCTTTGATTTCCTGATAGTCTTCATGGCCTTTGCCTGCCAACAGAATCACGTCACCCGGCTGCACATGCTCAATGGCATATCGGATAGCAGCGCGCCTGTCTTCCACCACAATATGGTTGTCCTTCTTCATTCCCGCCGTAATCCCTTCTATTATAGCATACGGATCCTCAAAACGGGGATTATCCGAAGTGACAATACAAAAATCTGCAATATTTTCTGCAATATTTCCCATGATCGGTCGCTTCGCGCTATCTCGATTTCCACCACAGCCAAAAATACATACAACTCTGCCTTTGGCATACCCTTTAATCATCTTCAATACGCTTTCCAATGCTTCCGGCTTATGGCAATAGTCCAGCACAATGCTGAAATCGCCGCCGCGCGTATCCAGATTTTCCACCCTACCGGGAATATGATATACCGATTCCAATCCTTCCTTGATCACTTCAGGCTCTATTCCCAGCATGGAACAAAGCGTAAACGCTCCCAAGGCATTATATATCATAAATTCTCCCGGCATTCCCAGGCAAATCGGTATTGATTCATCTCCGGCCCGCAGCACAAATGTACTGTGATCCGTATGCAGGCAAATCTCTTCTGCGCAAATATCTGCTTGTGATTTTAGACCAAAAGTACTTACTTCTCCTTTGGCATACGCAGGCAAACGTCTGCCATAGGGATCATCTGCATTAACTGCCGCTCGTTGACAATTTTCAAATAACAACGCTTTCGCCAGAAAATAATGCTCAAAATCCTTATGGAAATCCAAATGATCCTGCGAAAGATTGGTAAATATACCACCTGCAAACTCAATTCCATAAACGCGATCCAGATACAGCGAATGGGAAGAAACTTCCATTACCACAGTATCCAATCCTGCTTCCACCATTTCAGCCAATATTTTCTGCAAATCCGGCGATTCAGGGGTGGTTCTCTCTGCCGGAATCTCTTTTTCCCCAATTACAGTATGGACTGTACCAATCAGCCCTACTTTTCGGCCAGCTTTTTCCAAAATGCTCTTCAGCATATACGTCGTGGAAGTTTTACCACTGGTCCCTGTCACCCCTATCATGCACAATTTTTGAGCAGGCTTCCCGTAATAAGCTGCTGCAATCTGCGACATGACCTTGCGATCCGCTCCCGCTTCCACAATGATCTGCGTTACATCCAACTCCAATTGACGGCTGACTACCAGACATACCGCTCCTGCTTCTACGGCTTTAGGAGCATAATTATGGCCATCAGAACTAAACCCTTGTATGCAGAAAAACAGATTTCCCTCTTGCACTTCTCTGGAATCATAGGCGATACCCGTGATTTCAATCTCTGCTTCTCCAACGACCTGACAATCGATATTCTTCAGCAATTCCTTTAATTTCATCTGTCTTCTCCCGTCAATTGCACTTTACAATTACCGTATCCCCATAAACAACTTTGCTGCCCGCCGCAGGCTTTTGCGTTGCCACTTTTCCTGATTCGGTATCTCCTTCTACCTGCAGTTCCAAACCAACTTCTTCCAGATTCATAAACGCCTGATATAAGCTCATCCCGCAGACATTCGGCACTTTCACCCAATCCTCTTCCGCAATGTTTTGTGCACTGTACGCATCCACTGCCGTATCTCTTGCTACTTGGCTTCCTTGTACAGGCGATTGCGCAACAATAGCCCCGCTTCCGTTCATATGTAATTTTAAGCCAACTTCTTTCAGGGCATTTTCTGCCTCTGCTTCACTCATTCCGATGATTCCGGGTACTTCCACCAGTTCATTTGTTTGCTTAGTAGGCTGTACACCACCATATTTCAGGCATTTTTCCAAAATATCCTTCGCATATGGCGCGGCCACTACGCTGCCAAAAGTCACGGATACATCCGGCTCACGCACAATAAACAACACTATATATTGCGGATCCTCTGCCGGTGCAAACCCAATAAAGGAAGAAATATTTTTCCCCTGTACAATCGCCCCGTTTTCGTACATCTGTGCAGTTCCCGTTTTCCCACCTACGGCATAACCTTCTATTTGTGCATTTTTACCGCTGCCGTTATCTACTACACTCTGCAAAATCTGACGCACGATTGCTGAAGTTTCCTCAGAGATGACACGAACGCCTTCCTCATTTCCAAATGTTTCTATAATATTTCCTTTACTATCTTCTGTGTGAGAAACCAGGCGTGGCGTATAGCGAACACCGCCGTTGATTGCAGCCGATGCGGCAGTAATCATCTGTAAAGGTGTTACTGCAATGCTTTGCCCAAATCCAATGCGCGCCAAATCCACGTCTTTTACATATTTGGCAGCGCGGATAATTCCCGCACCATCAGCAGAATAATCGATGCCGGTAGTGCTGCCAAAACCAAATTTATAAATATATTCATAGAACTTTTCGGTTCCCATGGTCAAAGCCATTTCCATAAAAGCCGGGTTACAGGAATTCTCCGCTGCTTCCGTCAGTGACTGCGTTCCATGCGGATTATATGAGCGCCAACATTTGATTTTTTCTCCACTTACCAATTTGTATCCATTACAATGATAAGAAGTCGTAAGAGACGCATTTCCGCTGTCAATTGCAGCAGCCATTGTAATAATTTTAAAAATGGAACCTGGCTCAAATGCATCTGTCACAGCTGTATTTCTGGAAATTTCCGCCAGTGCACTCAAGTCCGAACGATCCAGATTATTAAGATCTGCCTCCGGATAATTAGCCATTGCCAATATTTCGCAGATCTTGGGGTTCATCACTATAGCGCAAACGCTCTTCGCCTGGTTGACTTCCAATGCTTCCTTCGCGGCATTTTCTGCAAAGCTTTGTATCACCGCGTCAATGGTCAGTACAATATTATACCCATCCTGTGCATCAATATAGGTTTGTTCACTGCCTTCTAACGTACGCCCTTGCGCATCAACCTGCGTCAGAATTGTACCGGGATATCCTGCCAGGTATTTATTATACGCCTTTTCCAAGCCTTCCTGCCCGGAGCCATCCGAGCTGGTATACCCCAGCACCTGTGAAAGAAAACTTCCATAAGGATACACACGCTTGGTATCCGAAAAGAAGCCTACCCCTTTCAAATTAAGTGCCCGAATTTGCTCCACCTGCTCATCACTGATATGCCGTTTCAACCAGGCTTCCACTTTCGATTTATCACTTGCTACTTCATAAATTTTCTGGCGATCCATATCCAGAATAGGAGCCAATAAATCCGCAACTTCGCCGGCATCTTTAATATCTTTTGGATACAACAAAACACTCTGCGACGTCGTGCTTGCCGCGAGTATTTCTCCGTTTTTATCTTTAATTGCTCCACGCAATGGAGAAACGGAAACTTCCCGCGTCCACTGCTGTTCTACTTTATCTTGGATCTCTCCTGCCTGAAAGATCATCAATTGTACTAGACGCGCCACACAGATAAACAAAGCGACCATTACAATAGCATATAGCCAACGCAGTCTGGTTTTATTCTCTCTTCTGGGTTCGATCAAGAAATTCTACCTCCGGGTAATATACTCAACCGACTATTTCTAAGATCCACTCCTGTATGCGCTGAAAGATATTGGGCTCTGGCTCAGCAGCCTGTGGTTGAGCATCCTGTTGTTCTTCAAATTCTATATAATATACCTGAGCATCGTCAGGGAATCCCATAGAAAGCTCATTTTCAGCAACTTGCGCAACTTTTTGAATATCACATTCTGTGGAAATGGAAAGATTCAGCTTGTCGATTTGTTTCTCCAGATTATCTATATTCGTCTGAATACTGAGATTTTCCAAATTTATTTTTGCGCTGATGGCGTTACCTGCAACAACAGCTACCAACATCACA
>CAMEMG010000046.1:0-11673 GCA_945927325.1 uncultured Clostridia bacterium
GAAGAATATGGTGCTTTTCACTGCATCTATTATGACCTTGAGGAGCAGCATTTTGCGCAGCTGCGGGAAATAGCAGCCATCAGGGAAATCGGGATCATTGAGAACTATGGGAATTATCCTCTTTGCAACACAGAAGTGAATATCACACTGGGCAGGTTTGATGAAACGGCGCTTGCTCTCGGCAGGCTCAAACTGTTGGAAGGGCATTGGCCGCAGCAGGAAGGCGAGATTGCCGTGGAAGAGCACGTGCTCTATCAGCTGCCGGCAGGAGCCGGCCTGGGCAGTACGCTGCGCGTACAGGCGCCGGGCGGGGAAATGCAGTATACGATCTGCGGCGTGATAAAGGATTATCGGAGCAAGTGGAGTGTGCCGGACTATATTCATGAAGGCGTCAATGATTTGCCGGCCGGCTTTATTTATAACGGGCAGGGGCTCAGCGAAAGCCCGGTGAAATCCGCCATGCTGTATTTCCATACGCTGAAGATGCAGGATGAGCCATTTTCCCTCGAAGCAAATGTCTATCATCAGCAGCTTGGTTTGGGAAATGACGGTGTGGATATATTCAATTTTAAATCAAATGAAAATCTGTATTCACAGATACAGGGGTTCCGTCTGCGGATGTCGCTGTGGTATGAAAAATATTTTGTGCTGCTCACTCTGGCAGGGGCCGGGATGATCCTCTATGGAGTGCTGTTCGGATATTACCGCAATTTCAGGGAAATGAGCTATACGCTGTATACCATAGGAGCACCCCGGTATACCGTGTGCGGATTGCTTCTGTTGAACAGCCTGATTCTGTGCCTGCCGGCGGCAGGGCTTGGCTTTGGGGGCACGGCCATTTTATCGGTTGTAATGAAGCGTGCGATAGGCAGCCGGCTGCCTCTGCTGCAAAAAGCCTGGCAGATAGGCATTGTGATACTGGCAGTGTTAGCCATTGCCGTCATTTATTATCTGTGGAAGCTGCGCCCCCTGCATGGCAGAAGCTATTCCGCCCGGGCGCAAGAGAAGCGCAGCAGCCGACGGAAAAAAGAAAAAGAGAGTGAAGAAATCGGCAAACATTTGCAGCTTGCTTTGGCGGCGCGTCATGTGCAGGCCAACTGGAAGAGGCTGGTGGCACCGCTGCTGGTGACAGCGGTATTGTTGACCATGGTTTTCTGTATACAATGGGATATACAGCAAAAAGCAACAGGATGGTTCAGAGAAACGCCCACGTTCTCCTCTATGGCGGCAACACAGTGGGTAGAAGCCGATTATGGCCCCTATACCCTTTCGGCACTGCATCAGTTTTTCGATGGACAGCGCATCGATCAAATCGCTTCGCTGCCGGGCGTCTGGGAGGTATATAAAGGATATGACAGCAATGCACGCCTGGTGGTGCCGCGGGGGCAGGGAGCGTATTGGGAAATTTTTATGCAGAATAACGATGGGGGCGGCATATCTTTTCATGACCCGGCAGAAGTTCCATCCATTCCGCAGGAGCAGCGCGCGACGAGGTTTGGTTTTAACTTTATAGTGCTGAATGAACAGGAACAGCAATGGCTGCAGCGGGCATATCCGCAGCTGGAGGTGCAAAAACTGCTGGCCGATGGGCAGGCAATCCTCTTTTGCCCGCCGATTGATGAAATATATTTTGAGGAAGATCAAGTTCATTTTGGGGAGTATTACAGCTCGGTGCCGGGTGGCGTTGCCTATAACGAATCGGTAAAAGCAGGCGATACGCTGCTGCTGGCCTGGCTGGAATCGGATTTGCCGCTCAATGAGGCGGTAGCCAATCCGGATCAGATTCGCTACCGGGAAGCGCAGCTGCCGCTTTCGGCTGTGCTCAACGAGCCATTTTATATGGAACGGGCATATTCCATAGAGGATAGGGCATATGAGCTGACCATTCTTCTTTCGGAAGAGACTGCCCGGCAGGCAGAATATATGAATGGCATCTTTAATTTTACGGTATATATGCATGAGGATATTTCCGAAGAGGAATATGCTGCGGTGGAAGAAGCGTTTAACAGAATCGCGTATAGTATCAGCGGCACCAATAATTATTCTTCGAGGGAAGAGGAGGCATTTTGGAAAAAAATGCAGTATGCGCATCAAACGGCCTTTGGCATCCTTTGCACAGTATTGGGCGGGTTTATCGTAGTTTCATTGATTTCTACATTGTACGGTACACTACTGCAACGGCGGCGGATGTTTGGGATTCTGCGGGCGAGTGGGCTGCGCAGGCGGCAGTTGTTTGGCATGATTCTGGCGGAATTGCTGGTCTATTGGATGGGAATGATCGTACTATGCTATGGGATCGCTTTGAGAGGATGCTATCGGTTTTCCGTCAATGTAGTAGGCGTTTATATGGAGGCTGCGCATCTGTGGCTGTTGGCCGGAAAAATCGGCATCATTTTGCTGGGGGTGCTGGCGCTGTTTATGGGCATTGCATGGCTGTTAACGAATCAGATCTGGAAGCAGAGTGTGAGTGAAGTGATCCGCTTTGCGGAGTGAGCAAAACTACTGCATGGAAAGGAAGTATTTTATGAAAAGAAAACGTTTTTTGGCTGTAGGTATCATAGCACTGCTGCTGTGCAATTTATTGGCAGCCTGTGCAAAGCAGGAGCCTTCTTTGGAGGAATGGGAAAAAGCAGAAATTAAACGAATAAAATCCTATGTCGGCAGCGGCATGTATTACGATGCGCAGGGGCGAAGTTTTCAATTAATTGATGAGGGATTGTTTGAAAAACCGCTGGTCGTGCATTACTGGGCGACGCGTTCACCGATCAGTGTGAAAGGATTGGATGCTTTTCAGGAGGCCTATGAGAAATATGGAGGTGAAGTGCAGTTTCTGATGATCAATGCATTTGATGGTGTTTCGGATACCATGGAAGACGCGGAGGAGCTGATTCGGGAAAAAGGATATACTTTTCCGGTATATTACGACCGCGCACAGAATCTGGGCAAATTGATGAGAGTAGAGCAATTCCCCTATACGCTGTTTATCGGGAAAAAATATAGATTGGAACATGTGCGCAATACGCAGCTTACAGCAGAAGAAATCAGCCAATTGATCGAGGAGATACGATAAGCATTAAATAAAAACAGGAAGTGAATTGGTGATATGCAGGAGTTAATGATGCAAAAAATGATTCGAATAGGAACAACGTGCTTTCAAAACTCCGCGCAGAGGATACCTATTATAAGGTTGCGATCAGTGCAGGCGGAAGTGCATCAGGCTAGGTCAAGTGTAATTTGAGAACCCTATCGAGGAAATCAATTAGTGGTACATATTATGACGGGCATAACGAGGGCACTTATGCCTGGCGCGTCGATTCCACACTCAATACAGATATTGTGGATGGATTGACCTATATTCACAGCTGAGCATTGCATAGGAGGGGCGGGGTGGCAAGCCACCCCGCTTTTTAACAAATGGTCTATAAATAGAGGCAGGAGGAAGTTAACATGTTGCGTCAGGCGGTTTCGTTGTTTACCTATCGGAAAAAGAGCACAGGTTTATTGATTTTGTTAATTGCGCTGGTCGCATTTCTGATGATGAGTATTGCGCCGCTTTTTTCCGCCATTATTGATATCACTTTTGAGGGTTTTGTGGAGGAGACAGGAAGGCATCATGCCGTATTTTTTGACCTGACGGAGGCACAATTACGGCAACTTGAACAAACTGCGGCCGTCGATCAGATCGGTATCGTAAAAAATTATGGGAGCTATGCAATCAAGGGCACGGAATACAGTATTACATTAGGCAGCTTTGATGAAACAGCTCTTTCCCTGGGCAGCATCCGCCTGATGGAAGGAAGCTATCCGCAGGCGGAGAATGAAATTGCGCCGGAAGAATATATTCGCTATCTACTGCCGGAGGGAGCAGGGGTCGGCTCGAAGATTATAGAAGATTATATTTGAAACGCCGGCAGGAGAAAAGGAATTTGTCATATGCGGGTTTATTGAAAATTACAGCGCGATGTGGAGTGGACTGGATGTTGCAATTCCGGGAAAAAACGATTACCCCGCGGCGCTGCTTGCCGAGGGCGCAATGCCGGAGGCACAGGTAGCGACGGATGCGCTGCTCTATCTGCATACGCTAAGCAAGCTGGAAGCCCCCAATCAAACCATTTTGCAGATTTCCAATGAAATTGGGGATCTTGATTGGAAATATATGGTTTTTAACGACGCGACCTATTGGATATATTATCCAATGATGATTTATTCGGTGAATTCCTACAAAAGCCTGTTTACTCTGCTGATTTTGCTGGGGTCGGGGGTATTGCTGTATATTGCGCTCTGCTCCCATTTCCGGACTTATCAGCCGGTTGCACAGACTTTGGAGCAGTTGGGGGCATCGGATCGATATGGGCTGCTGCAGTTATCGCTGTGGAGCAGCATTTTGGCGCTCTGTGGCATTGCGCTGGGAATAATACTTTGCTTTGCGTTTTCCGGGATTACACAGCCGCTTCTGCAGATTTCCATCAATCCGCTGCATAAATGGCCGCAGATGATCCTTGTATTTGCGGGTGTTCTGGTGGTGGCAGTGCTTTATTATCTATTTGGTATTCAAAAGAGAAAATTGTGGAAGAGCAGAAAGCGGCAGAAAGAGGAACCGGCCATGACCATCCGCAAAGGAACGGTGGTGCCTCTTGCAGCGCACCATGTGCGGCAGAATTGGAAGCGCATGGCGGGCGTAGGGCTGTTGATAGTGGCGATGGTTACGGTTCTGTTTTGTACACAGTACGATCGGAAAGCGCGGTTAAGAGATATGCTGGAAGGGACTCCCTACCTGAACGCACATAGTGAAATGGGAGAACTGTTTGCCATGTATGGCGATTTTGAAATAGCATCCAAGAACGAATATTATGATTTGGATGCAGTCAATGCCCTTGGGGCATATGCCGGCATATTGGGGATAGTCAAAGAATACCAGTGGAAGCCGGCCAGCCTGATTTTCCCGGATACGCCAAGCGAATATTATAATCAACTGCAGCAGCATGAAATTATAGACCGGGAAGCGAAGGAGGTCACCGCGATCCCCGAAGGAATCCGCGCGGCGAGGGAAGGATATTCCTTCTATGTGCTGGACCGGTGGAATACGCCTTATTTTAAAGAAGCATATCCACAGGTCAATATAGAAGAGGATTTGGCTTTGGGCAAGGCGGTCATGTTCAGCATGCCTTTTGAAACACCCGGCGGAACGGTATCTGCGATCACAAATCGTGCGTTCCAAAACGGAGATACCTTGCGCTTTGGCATGCTGGAGGGTGGAGAAAGCTCCTTTGAAGAATTGTTGGCACACCCGGAAACGATTCAATATCGGGAAGAAACACTGCAGTTGACGCAGCATTACGATCAGCGATTCTTTTTGGATACCGGGTATGAAATAAAGGATGGCTGGGGGATTACCATTGTAATCACGGAGGAAACAGCCAGGACGCTGAGCTTTTTAAATCATGCGCTTTCTTTTCATGTTTATATGAAGCCGGATATTTCGGAGACAGAATATACGGAGATAGAGGAAGCATTTTACCGCATTGCCATGACCAGGCAGGGGGCGATGATCACTAACTATATGCAGGAAAAGGAGTTCGCGCAGCGGCTGACCGATGCGACAGGTGTCGCTTATACAGTTCTTTTTGCAGTGCTGAGTATATTTATTCTGGTGGCGTTGTTTACTATCGTATATGGCAATCTTTTGCAGCGGCAGCGCATGTTCGGCATTCTGCGGGCGACTGGGTATCGCGCACAGCAGCTGTTCAGAACAGTCTGGCTGGAACTGGGGGTATACTGGGCATTTATATCTCTGCTTACTTATCTGTTGGCAATGCCCTGTGTGAAAAAATTTTCCAAGGAAGTAACCGGAACCGTGATTTCGGCAGACGGATTATGGCAGGTAGCTGCAAAGACGGTTGTATTTTCCGGCGGACTATTGTTGATTTTTACGCTGCTTGCTTGGCTGATTACTCGCAGCGTATTCAAGAAGAGTATTTCTTCCTGTATTCGTTTTGCGGAATAGAGATAGAGAAAGGGCAAGAAAAACAGATATATCAAGAGGGATTCTATGTTCAAGCAGGCGTTTTCCATGATGTTCTATCGAAAAAAACAGGCTCTGATCGTGATATTGGTCATCGCATTGGTGATGTTTTTACTGCTCGGCATTTCTTCCGTATTTTCAGCAGTTCAGGATAGCACTTTTCTGGTCGCCATGGAAGAATATGGTGCTTTTCACTGCATCTATTATGACCTTGAGGAGCAGCATTTTGTGCAGCTGCGGGAAATAGCAGCCATCAGGGAAATTGGGAAATTGATCGAGGATATTCGCGGAAGGAAGCGGTGGGTTTTCAAAAGAGAAGATAAAAATTTGCATTTACCGGATAGTATGGCTCGGGCAGACATGTTATAATAAAAATATAATAAATTATGATTCGGGTGGTGAATTGTTATGACGAATTTGGAACTCAAACAAAAACTGCAATCCGTTTTAACCAAAAGCGAAGATGGTAAATATGATCTTCTGCCGGTCTATGCAGATCCGGCTTTATTTGCCGAGATCGTGGAAGAACTGGCAGCCGGGTACGAAGGCCAGGTGGATTATGTGGTCGCCCCTGAAGCAATGGGCTGGGTGCTGGGTGCGGCGGTAGCCACCAAGCTGGGCGCAGGTTTTGCCGGTGTGCGCAAATTGGAAAACAGCGTGTATATGAATCAGGATATCTGCCGGGTGATCTTCATGGATCATGAGAAACAGCGCAGAAGTTTTGGCGTCCCGCTGAGCTGGGAAGCAAAGGAAAAGCGCGTGCTGATTGTGGATGACTGGATCAAAACGGGTAGTCAGGTGCAGGCACTGATCAGCCTGTGCGAGCGCTTTGATTGCCAAGTGAAGGGAATTGCGGTAATCGGAGCAGATAAGCGTGAGCTGATTCGCGAATGGCTCAACAAGGGGCAGCTCAAGTGCATCGATATTGAAGGATAATTAAAAAAAGCGTGCTTGTAAGAGCACGCTTTTTTGATTCCTGGGAAATAGGAATCCGAAGAGCATCAAAACGCAGAATGGACCTTTGCACGGCGAATATAGGCTTTGGTGTAAGGACAGGCAGCAAAACATTTGCCGCACATGGTTGTCCGCTCTCCCAACTTTTCTTCGGCAATAGCACGGGCAATCTGGTCGCAGCGGTATACGTCTACCAGTTCGGCACGGGAAACCCCTGTATGCCAGAGCGTATTGGTGATAGCGCCTGCCGGGCATATGTCGACACAGGAAGTGCAGCCTCCACATCTGGATTCGAGAACGGGCTCTGCAACAGGAAACGGTGCATCCGTTAAAACGGCAGTCAAACGGATTCCGGAACCAAATTCCGGGGTAACCAGCAGAGCGCATTTGCCAATCCAGCCGAGGCCTGCACGGGTAGCACAGGTCTTATAAGGAAGCGGCGTGGAAAAAGCGACCCGATCCCAATTGATATTCCTGCGGGAAAGGGCAAGTGCGCGATATCCTTCCTGCTGCAGCATCAGTTCTGCCGCATTGGCCATGGCATCCAATTGATGATTGATTTGGCGATAACAATCGACATATTCCTGCGTAGGGCCATTTGGAACTTCCTGCTCCAATACGTGAAGAGGCAGAGCTTTAGCGATCGCGATAACACGGGGGTAGCTATCGGGAGCAAGATCTGCCACATCGCCAATGCCTATCAGGTCGGCGCTCATTTCCTGCAAAAATTTGCGCAAGCGGTATTCCAATTGTTCCATCGGTGTTCTCCTTGGTTGCTTTATGCTAACTTGCCTTTATTATACAGGTTGAAAAAAGGAAAGGCAAGCAGCCGGAAATAAAGCGAAGGAAAAACAGTAGGAGGAGATGCATATCAAAGCGTATTTTCATTGCTCGGGATATGGCGAAATGCTATAATGCATTATGCGATATTTTTCGCAACTTTCAGGAAAAGAGATTTCAGATGAAAATAGAGCGCAATTATTATCGGGCAACAGTCAGCAAAAAAGCGGAAGCGTCAATTGAAAGTGGGCATCCGTGGGTGTATGCGGAGGAAATTACGCAAACGACCGGGCTCCCTGAAAACGGAGAACTGATGGATGTGGTAAGCCAAAAAGGCAAATATCTGGGGACGGGTTACTTGAGCCTGCATTCCAAAATACGCATCCGCATCATATCCAAAAATGCAAATGATAAATTTGATGCGGCTTTTTACGAGCGCCGGCTGCGGCATGCCTGGGAATATCGAAAGACGGTCATGGGCAAGGATCTCTCTTGCTGCCGCATCATTTTCGGAGAAGCGGATTATTTTCCGGGGCTGACAGTGGATCTGTTTCAGGATGTATTGGTCACGCAAACATTGAGCGTGGGGATTGATAAATTGAAGCCGCTGTTATTTCCCATGCTATTCCGTATTTTGCGGGAAGATGGAATCCCGCTCAAGGGAATTTACGAGCGCAATGATGTAGCTATCCGTGAACGGGAGGGTTTGACACAGTATAAAGGCTGGTTCCCATTGGAAGGAATTGCAATACCGGAGAATACGAGAACTCAGATTTGCGAAAACGGAATTACCTATACGGTGGATTTTGAAAACGGGCAAAAGACCGGCTATTTTCTCGATCAAAAATATAATCGCGCGCTGGTTGGAAAATTGGCAAAGGGCAAGCGGGTGCTGGACTGTTTTACGCATACCGGTTCTTTTGCGCTTAATGCGGCAAAAGGCGGTGCCGAATGGGTGACGGCTGTGGATGTCAGCCAGACAGCCATTGAAATGGCCAAGCACAATGCCTGCCAAAATGCGCTGGAGAAGCGAATGGATTTTGTAATCGCAGATGTCTTTGATTTACTTCCCCAACTGATTGCAGAACATGCAAAATATGATTTCATTATCTTGGATCCGCCGGCATTTACCAAAAGCCGCAAGACAATGCTCAATGCAATGGGCGGATATCGGGAAATCAATAAACGTGCTATGCAATTGCTGCCTCGCGGAGGGTATCTGGCGACTTGTTCCTGCTCGCATTTTGCCTCTGAGGCAATGTTCCAGAAAATGCTGGCCAATGCAGCGCGGGATGCAAATGTTTCTTTAAGGCAAATTGAAGTGCGGCAGCAGGGGCCGGATCATCCCATTCTCTGGGGCGTAGATGAGACAAACTATTTAAAATTTTTTGTATTTCAGATTTGCTGATGGTCGAGGAATGTTCTATGGCGTCAGAGGATTTTCGTATGGAGTATTGCCGCTTGTGCCCACGGCGATGCGGTGTGGCGCGCAGTGCATATGCAGGCAATGGCTTTTGCCGCATGGGAAGCCTTCCGATGGTGGCGAGGGCGGCGTTGCATTTTGGCGAAGAACCGTGTATCAGCGGAGAACGGGGCAGCGGTACTGTCTTTTTTTGCGGCTGCCCGCTGCATTGTGTCTTTTGCCAAAATGGACAAATCAGCGGGGAGCAGCCACAAGTGGGCAAAGTGATTTCTGTTGAGCGACTGCGGGAAATTTTTATGGAACTGAAGGCAGCCGGTGCGCACAATATCAATCTGGTGACGCCTACGCACTTTTCGGCGGCCATAGCGCAGGCACTGGAACAGCCGGTGGGGCTGCCAGTAGTATATAATTGCAGCGGCTATGAACGCATAGAGGTGTTGCGGCAACTGGAGGGGAAGGTGCAGATTTATCTGCCGGATTTTAAATATGCCCTAACGGAGCCGGCGAATCGCTATTCTCACGCGCCTGATTATCCGGAGACAGCACAGGCAGCTATTCTGGAAATGTACCGACAGGTAGGGCCTTATCGCCTGGATGAGGCAGGGATGCTGCAAAGCGGATTGCTCATTCGGCATTTGGTGCTGCCCGGAAATTTGGAAAATACCTATCGTGTTATTGATTGGGTGGCGCGGCAATTTGCGCCGGGAGAAATATTGTTCAGCTTGATGAGTCAATATACGCCCTGTGTCGCAACGCCCTTTGAGGAATTGCAGCGCACTTTGAGTGTGCAGGAATATGAAAAGGTCAGTCAGTATCTTTTTGACTCGGGAATTGAAGATGGCTTTGTGCAGGAGCTGGATTCGGCGACGCAGGAATTTATTCCGGATTTTGATTTGACCGGAATTTGACAAATTTTATGCAAAAGAGAGAAAAGTACATGCTTTTCTCTCTTTTTTTGTTAAAAAACTATGAACTCTATGATATGATAGATAAGAGATTGGATTTGAAATTAACAAGGAAAGAGGTATGTTTTATGAAAGAACGAACAGAACCATCTCTTACCCCGGGTGTGCCTGACGAATTGCCGGCGAAAGAACGGCGCAAATGGAGCTTCCGTTTTGGCGCGGTAGAGTTTTTCTATTGGTTTGCATTGGCGGCCAATAATTATCTGACGATATTTTTGGAATCCCGTGGATACAGTGTGGCGCAAGTGAGCCTGATTAACTCGGTGAACTCGGGCGTGGCGATTATTTCTACTCCTCTTGGAGGAACCTTTGCCGATAAACTGCGCTCTTCCCGCAAGGCACTCTCCATCTGCCTGGCCTGTATGGTAGTGATGTTTATTCTGATTCCGCTTACAGCCGATATGCACCTGTTTGGCTTCCCGGTTATGCTGATTTTTATTGTGCTGGGGCAATTTTTCCGCGGACCGACCTGGCCGCTATTGGATACGACGGTGATCAACGGCTGTAATAAAACAGGTTCTTTTTATGGGTTGGTGCGCTCGGCAGGATCCCTCTCCTTTGTGATCATGAACCTGGTGCTGGGCGCTGTGATTGTAGAAGAGAATTCGTATTTGACTTTTTATGTGCTGGCAATTTTCCTGTTGCCGTGTGTCTATTATTTATATAAACTGCGGGAAGTATCTGACAGTATGCAGATACACAGCAAACCGATTTCTTTTCGGGAAATGCCTTTCGGGAAATTATTTAAAAATCCCTATTTTATTGCATATGTAATCTTTTCGATCGCACGCTATATTCCGGAAACCTGTGTCGGCACATTTCAGCCGTATCTGGTGAAAGAGGTAGGCGGTAATATGGCGCTGGTTGGTTTTATTCAGGCATATCGTGCTTCTTTTGAGATTCCGACGCTGCTGCTTTCCAACAAGCTGGATAAGCGGATGTCCTACCGTACCATGGTAATTCTTTCTGCGGTATTTTATGGCGCGCAGGCATTGCTTTACGGCGTGGTAGATTCCTTTGGAATGATGATTGTTGTTACAACACTTTCCGGTATAGCCAGTGGTTTTACACAGGCGGGAGCGGCGCGTTTTGTATTGACGCTGGCGCCGCGGGAGCTGCAAGCAACGGCTCAGACCTTGGTTGGTTCGACGATGTCCATTGCCGGCATTATCGGAGGCATGCTGGGTGGACTGATGATTGAATCCATGGGCATCCGCAGCTTTTATATAGCTACGGGGTTGATGATGGTGGCGACAGTAGCGCTGTATACGCTGAGCTTCCCCTTTATTCGCAAAGTGATGAAACGGGAATTTGTGGATTACAGTAAAGTCTACTAAGGAATGATAAAAGAGAGGCCTTTTCTTGGAAAAGACCTCTCTTTTATTGTATAACCGCCTCAGGAATTGAAAAATTCCGGAAATTTAAGTTTTAAATATTGCTTGATAACAGTGACACAGTTATCTACTCCGACGCGGGCACTGTTGAGCGTGAGGTCGTAATTGACCGGATTGGTCCAGTAATTACCGCCG
>CAMEMG010000047.1:0-11362 GCA_945927325.1 uncultured Clostridia bacterium
CTCGTGCGGTTTGTGCTACCGCTGGCGGAAGTGAACTGTAATTCTGCCTGTTCGCCGCCGCCTTTTCTCGTGCGGTTTGTGCTACCGCTGGCGGAAGTGAACTGTAATTCTGCCTGTTCGCCGCCGCCTTTTCTCGTGCGGTTTGTGCTACCGCTGGCGGAAGTGAACTGTAATTCTGCCTGTTCGCGCGGTTTTCCCTGAGTGGTTTGCGTTGCCCTTTGTGAAATTGCTTTCCGCAGACAGCGAGCATCCGTTGCTGTGGATTTCTTTTTGATTCCTGCCACACTTTTCCCGTGTGCCCCACGCCGCCTGCGAAAACTTTTTCTCATGCGGTTTGCGCTACCGCCTTTTCTCGTGCAGTTTGCGCTGCCACTGGCGAAAGTGAAATGTAATTCTGCCTGTTCGCGCGGTTTTCCCTGTGCGGGTTGCGTTGCCGCCTTTTCCCTTCCCATCGCACCCGGCATCCCCCGGAAGCGCCACATTTCTCCACTCTTTAGTACAAAAATGCTCACTTTTTAAATATTCCGCCCATTTTTCACATCTTTTGCACTATTTTTAATGGTATTTTCCCCACCAAATTTGTTTTTAAAGCGAAATGCGCGTGCGCACTCCGGGTAGTGTGCCCCGCCGGTAGCTGGCAGCGAAGGCTGCATAAAGGGCGTTGAACATGCCAAGGGCATTGTTGCAGCGGGCAAAATCGCCGTTGTGAAAATCCATCTGCGCTTCCAGATATTTTAAATATACGTCACAGTAAGGTTCGGCAATGACCAGCTCTCGCGCCCCATCCGCTTCGCCAATGGGCAGAAAGGTCTCCCCGCTGCCAAAGATTTCGTCTGCCGCGATGCCTTCCAGTTCCGAAAGCCAACGGCGTTTTTGTGCGTCGGTATAGGCATTGGGCTTGAGGGCGTCGATTTCAGCCAGCGCCTGTGCGACGGTCACTGCTCTGCCTCCCGATGGATGCGGCGGACGAGGTCGTCGGCGGCGGCCTGCTGGCGGAAGGAATTTTCCAGCACTTCGGCCACGCTTTCGGGCACCTCCACCTCTTCCCCGCGCTGAATGAGGAAGGTCCTGCCGTTGACGGCGGCAAACACCGGCTCCTGATAGGCGCCATGGTCTTTAAATAAACGAATTTTAACGGTACGTTCCATGGTAACTCCTTTTTACAAAACATTTGCTGCGGCAAACCGCTGCCGGAAACGCAATAACGCCCGGCAGCTGCCGCCGGTTCTCGCGGACTGCCTGCCCCTCCCTTTTGCAAAACTGCCGGGAAGGGCTGCGCCCGACTTTTTCTGTCTGCCTCCTCCTTTAGCGGGAGGCTTCCATCGCTTTTGCTGTCTGCTCCCATTTTCAATAGAAAACAGCTTCTGTCAGTTTTCCTGCCTGCTTTTTTTCAAGAAAGGGGAAAGTCGTGAAGTTTTCTTTGCCTACTTTCTTTTTCAAAAGAAAGTAGGGCATGAAGTTTTCTTCGCCTGCTCTTTTTCAAAAAGAAGGAAGCTCATGAAATTTTCTTTGCTTGCTTTTTTTCAAAAAGAAGGAAAGTGCATGAAGTTTTCTTCGCCTGCTTTTTTTCAAGAAGAAGGAAAGTCATGAAGTTTTCTTTGCCTGTTTTCTTTCAAGAAGAAGGAAATGCATGAAGTTTTCTTCGCCTGCTCTTTTTCAAAAAGAAGGAAGGGCAGGAGTTTTTTTTGCTTACTTTCTTGTGTCAAGAAGCAGGAAATGCATAAAGTTTTCTTTGCCTACTTTCTTTTTCAAAAGAAAGTAGGGAAAAAGAAAGTAGGGCAAAAGAAAGTAGGTTAGTTGGATTTCGCCTTGTCGGAATAGCTGTTGCCCGACTCGATGCGCACCAGATACGCCTCTACCAGACGTTTTGCCGCCTTGGTGGCTTTCCAGCCGACCGAACTGCGCTGATTCAAGGGGTCGTCGCCGTAGCCCAGCTGCTTGACGATGTGCTCCAGACCGCCGTTTTCCAGTTCGGTGGTGCCATAGGCGTTGGCGCCCAGCACCAGCGTGGAAAAGACTGCGCTGCCATCCTTGCCGCCGCCCTGCCCGCAGACAACCGCATTGGCTGCCGCCGCAGAAATCGAGCTGCCCAGCGTGAGCGTGGCACCCGCCGCGCCGTAGGTAACTGCCGTGACCGTGTTGGCCACGCCGCCGACGTAGACAGGCACCGGCTCTGCCAGACTGCCGCACAGATTCTGCGGGATCACTTCCTTGACCACCAGACTGGTCGTTGCCGAAGAAACCGCCGTCTTGACGGTCAGCCTCGGATACCCGGGGACGATCTCAGCCGGGCCCCAGATCTTGGCTTCGGTGGATTTGACAAAGCGGATGTTGCCCAGTTTGCCGATTTCGCCGTTGTAGATGTACTCGGGCGCAGCATACTTGTGGCAGTCGATCCACTCCTCGCTGCGCATCAGGTCGTAGGCGCTGTAAGGGTGGATAATGGCCACAAAACTGTCGTCTACCGGGCTGGCGTTCATCGCTTCCAGCTGCGCCGCCGCCTGGTAAAAGACGTCTACATTCAGCTTGCAGTCGGCCGTGATGTCGCTGCGGCTCAGCACTTCGGTGGTGCTGCCGCCGCTCACCTTGGGCGCATAGAGCACGTTGGTGCCGCCGTTCAGCTCCTCGCGGGTGATGGTATCCAGCGTGCGCCCGGCCTGCGCGCCCAGCAGCTTGGTGGCCTGCTCCACATTGCGGTCGATGGCCGCCAGCTCCAGCATATCCGAGAGGCGGATCCAGTTGCCGTACTGGGAAACGGTGGCCGTCACCGCGCTCACCTGCAAATTATCGCCATCCGGCGTCACGCCTTCGGTGATGGCGGTCAGCGCCTTGGGCAGCGGGCTGTAGCGGCGAAATTCAATGGTCTTGCCGCTGCCCTCCGGGATGGGATATTTATCGCCGAACTGGTCGTGCACCAGGTTGGGCTCGGCATTGTCGATCAGCCGTTTTTCGTAATAGGTTTTCATTTCGTCAGACAACGCCGCCAGACCGGTGGTCTGGGTCGTTGTCGCAAACAACTGCAGATCCAGTTTTTCCATATACAAATCCTCTTTTCTTTTTTCTGTGCGTTTTCTTGTGCGGTTTGTGCTGCCGCTGACGGAAGCAACTTGTAATTCTGCCTTTTCGCTTCAGCTTTTTCCTGTGCGGTTTTTCTCGTGCGGCTTGTGCTGCCGCTGACGGAAGCAACTTGTAATTCTGCCTTTTCGCTTCAGCTTTTTCCTGTGCGGTTTGCGCTGCCGTCCTCAAAGGATGATCTTTTCTCCCTTGAGCACGCGCCGGGCGATGGCCTCTCGCTGTGCGCGGGAAAGGTCGGCCGGGTTGCTGCGGTGCACTGCCGTGCTGCCCGCCTGCATGGCGCCCTCCCGCGGCCGCTTCTGCTGCGCTGCCAGCTCTGCCGATACTTTCTGCGATACCATCTGCGCCGTGTGCGCCACCGCCGAGCGCAGCACCTCCTGCTGATGCAGGCTCAGGTAGGCCTGCTCCATGTCCATGCCCGCTCCCAGCAGCGCTGTAAAGCGCTTATCCCGGCAAAGCGCAGGCAGGTCAAAACCCGGGTAACGCTGCCGCAAGGCATCTGCCTGCCGCAGCAGCGCCACATACTGCCCCATGGCGCCGCGAAAGGCCAGCGCCTTGCCTGCCTTTTCCCGCAGTGCCCTGCCGCTCTGTCCGTCTGTGCGAAACGCCTCCAGCAATGCCTGCGGGTCGCTTTCTGCCAAGCCGTAGCGCTGCCGCATTTCACTCAGCAGCGGCTGCAGGCTCTGCCAGCGGCCTTCCGTTTCCTTGCTTTTGCGGAAGCGCCGGTCGATGATTTCCTGTGTGCGCCGCGCAAAGGCTTGCCGATACTTGCCGGCAATCAGTGCCGCAAATTCTTGCTCCGCCTGTGCCTGCGGTTCCCCGGCGTCGGGAACCCTTCCTGTTTCCGCCTCCGACGCATCCTGCGCCGCGGCCAATTCGCCCGTCTGTTGTGCCGCCATTTGCGGCGTTTGCTGCATCTCTTGCATCATGGTCTCTCCCAAGGGTCTTTGATACTTTTATTGTAAGGGAGGATTTTGCGGATTTCTCCCGATTTGAACAAACTTTTCTATACTCTTTTGCCGGCGGCCTGCTTTTCCCCTGCAAACCCGTTTTTCCGGGCGCACAAAAAAGAGCGATGCACGCTGCACCGCTCCCCTGGCATCTGCTGCCAAAAACGGCATACAAAAAGGAGGCGCATTCGCGCGCCTCCTTCTGCATGCCCGATTATAACGTCACTTTTTCAAAATCCGAAGCCGGGTGCTTGCACAGCGGGCAGAGGAAATCCTCCGGCAGCTCTTCCCCCTCATAGGTATAGCCGCAAATCCGGCAACGCCAGACGGTTTTTCCGGCAGCGGCAGCCTCAGTTTTCTGCGGCTGCGGTTTGATATGCGCCTGATAATAGGTATAGGAAGCGGAAGGCTCCTCCGAGAGCACCTCCATGTCCTCCACCGACGCGATAAACAGCATATGCGTGCCCAAATCGATTTCCTGCTCTACCACAGCGCTGAAATAGGCGTTCGTCCCTTCCGTGATGTAATAGAGGCCGTTGAAGCTGCGCCGGCAGCCGGCAAAGCCGGCAAACTTGTTCACCGTCCGCCCCGACTGGAAGCCAAAGCGTTGGAACAGGGAAAAATCAGCCGCCTCGCTCAGCACGGAGATGTTGAACATCCCACTGCGCTGAATCAATTCGCAGGTATAGTTGGTTTTATTGACTGCAATGCTGATCCGGTTGGGCGTCGAAGTGACCTGCCCGGCCGTATTGATGATGCAGCCGCCGTCTTCTCCGGCCAGGCCGCTGGTCAGCACAAATAACCCATAGGTCAGTTTATAAATCGCTTTTTTATCCATATGCCGCCTCCGATCAAGTCATGGCTGCGCCATCCACATGCAGGATCGTGCCGGTGACATAGCTGGCCGCATCGCTGGCCAGATAGACAAACGCATTGGCCACGTCTTCCGGCTCACCCACACGGCCCAGGGGAATGCCGGCCGAGATGCGTGCCACCATTTCCTCAGGCAATGCCGCCACCATATCCGTCCGGGTGACGCCGGGCGCCACTGCATTGACGCGGATCTGATCCTTCGCCAGTTCCCGTGCCAGAGAGCGGGTCAACCCGTTGACCGCAAATTTGCTGGTGGGGTATCCGCAGCCCGAGGGCTGGCCGTAAGCGCTGACCATGGAGCTGGTGTTGATGACCGCACCGCCGCCCTGCTCCTTCATGATGCGTGCCGCCGCCTGGGTGCAGACAAACACAGCCGTGACGTTCAGATCCATGATTTTCGTAAATTCTTCCAGCGTATAGTCATAAAGGCTTGTTCTGGAAGAAATGCCTGCATTGTTTACCAGAATATCCAGGCTGCCGAAACGCGCCTTCACCGATGCAAACGCTTCCGCCACTGCCTGCGGGTCGCACAGATTCGGCCAAATGCCCATCACGCGATCGCCATAAGAAGCGAGCTTGCCCAATGCCTTTTCCACCGACTCCTGCCGCGAGCCCGCAATGGCCACGCAGGCGCCCTGCTCCAGATATTTCTCGGCAATCGCCAAACCGATTCCTCTGGTGCCGCCCGTGATTACTGCTGTTTTACCCTGTAACATTACATTTCCTCCTTAATATATTTCCCGCCTTCGGTTTGCTGCGCCGCCCGGCATGCCGGGCAGAGGTCGTAAATCTTCAAATCATAGAAGAGAAACGATTTCCCCAGCCGGCTGTACAGCAGTTTGCTCAAATCCTCCAGCTGAATATCTTCCATGCGGCCGCAGTGCATGCACACCAGATGGTCGTGCCGCTGCAGCATATCGTAGCGGTCGGGCATGCCCTGCACGGGAATCCTGCGAATCAGATTGGCCTCACACAGGCGGTTTAAATTGTTGTAGACCGTCGCCTGCGCCACACCCGGATATGCTTCCCGCAACTTTTCCAGCACCTGCCGTGCTGTCAGGTGCGCATGGGAATGCTCTATCATTTCATAAACTGCTCGTTCATATTTCGTCATGCCGCACCGCCAAAATTAGAATTATTCTAAATTTATTATATTCATTCCAATTTTCTTCGTCAAGCAAAAACCTGTTCTTCCCCCCACGTTTTTTTGCCTTGCGGGGAAGGCGTTTCCGGCAGGAGAAATGTTTCCCCTCGCCCAGGCAAGTTACTGCGGGCTGCGCCGCTTTTCCGCCCATCGAAAGCCCGCGCCTATCAGGCACCGCCAACTTCGGCGGGGCGCTCCAACCTCCCTGCACCGTTACAACACGCCACACCCATAAAAAAAGCGGGGTGCCGCTTTTGACAGCGCCCCGCTCAAACCAACGGCCCTCTTTTGGCCGCGTTTCATACCTCCCGCACCCGCTTGGTCAGCCCGTAAATGCGCATATCTCCCTGCCCCCGCAGACGAATGCGCACCGTCTCGGCCAGCCGCGGCAAAATGGGCAGACGGTAGGTCTTTTTGCCGCCGCCCGCGATCGCATAGACCTGCGTATATTCGCCGCTGTCGTCGTAGCAGAGATCCACGGCCAGTGTGCTGCCCGCTTCCAGCAGTACCCGCAGCGTCAGCCCGCTCACATAGCTGCCGCCCGACAGCGCCGCCGGAAAGGCACCGCTTTCCGCCTGCCAGCTGATGCTGCCTTCCTCCTGCCCCGCAACCGCTTCCCCGGCCAGCCGCCAGATCTCCCCGTTTGCCAGCTGGGCAAAGAGGGTGCCGCCGCAGCAGGCAAGCCCGGCCACCTCCGCCTCGTCCTCCCGATGCCAGAGGCCGCTGGCCAGGTCGTAGACGAGCAGTCCCCTCCCGGGCAGATACAGATAGTATTTGCCGGAAAACGCCCCCGCACAGCCGGCCGGCGCCACACCCCAGCGGCCGCTGAGCAGCGTGGTACCGCTGCTGCCGTAGACGCGCACTCCGTCTGCCGCCTGATAAAAGAGGTAGCCGCCGGCCAGTTTCAACGTCCGGTGCGCGCCGGTGCGCACCCCCTCGATGGGTGCCCAGGTCAGTTGAAAATTGGCCGGCTTGCTGCCCAGCACTTTGTGCAGGCAATCCTCCTTGAAAAACAGTGCCGCCCCCTGATAAACTGCCGCCCCGGTAAATGCCCCCGGCGAACCCACGCTGACGGCGTAGCTGTCTGCCGCCGTGCCGCCAAAGCAGTTCCAGTTGAAGGGATCGCCCAGCTTGCAGGCGTAGATCTCCCGCGCCGCCGAACTGCAGCCCCAGATGCGGTTGTTCAGCTCCACTGCAAAATCCAGGTCGGGCATGCTCCGCCGCACGGTCAGCGCTGCGGTCTGGGAAAAGCTTTCTGCCAGCAGCCCTTCCAAACGGATGCTATCCTGCGCTGCGTCCAGCAGAATATGGCTGCCGTTGAGGGCCTCGTTTGCACAGCCGGAAACCGAGATGCCGTCTCCCGCCGCAAACAGCGCACCGATGCCCGCCGCCGCAATGCGGATGGCCGTATCGCTGCGCACCACCCAGCAGAGGCTGGCCGCCGCATACTGGCAGAGGCGTTGCGGCGAAGCGGAGGTATCCAGCCAGAGCATGCCGTCTGCCGGTTCCTCCGGGGCAGTTGCCGAAACGGTGATCTCTCCCAGATCGCTGCCATCCCAGGCGCAGAGGCTGATATCCACCGCCCCCACCGTAGAAAACTGCGCTTCCACCGCTTTCAGCTGCTGATTTTGCGTGTCAAACACCAGCTTGTCGGGCAAGATGAGCACCCGGGCGCCCATCTGCACAAACTGTTTTTCGCCTGCCGCCACCTGCCCGCAGGCTGCGCCGTTGTAATAGAGGGTCGTGCCGTCGACATACAGCAGTTTCTCCCCGCCGTGTATGCCGCCCGGGCTGTCGCCCCCATAGACTTTCGTGCGCCTGCCCCGGGGCATCAGATAAGGGTAGGCGTCGGCACAGAGGTTGCGCATCCCATAAAACTGGTGTGCCCCTGCCGTATCTTCCGGCCAGTAGCCGCCAAAACGGTCTGTCTGCTGCCGGGTGCCTTCCGCCTGTTTCAATTTGGAAAAATACATCTTTTCCGCTCCTTTCGTGGTTTCTCATTTGGTTTGTTTTGCCGTGCCTGCGCCCCTCGCCGAAGCAAGTTGCGCCTCTCGCAGGGCTGCACTGCTTCTCCTCAACCCACCGAAGTCACGCGCCTATCCGGCGCTGCCAACTTCGGCGGGGCCCATTTTTTCAGCCCGCCCTCTTGGGCCCCCCTGCCGGGGCACTCTGCTCCCATCTTTGCCGGAGGTTTTGCATAAGCCTATATACACCCGTAAAAACTTTTTTTGTGTAAAAGAAAAAACTTTGTTAGGGGGCCAGGGGAGATTCCGGATTTCTCCCCTTTGGCCCCCTAACAACCCCCTAACCCCATTGAAACGGGTGCTCAATCGGCGCACGCCTGTCGGGTAAGGCAGTACCGCGTCTGCACGTTGCGCCGACGCGGCGGGTCTATCGAAAGATTTGTGCTTCGCCTGTGAGTTTGGTACAGAGCTGTTAACTCTGCTGCGCCCGAGGGAAACAGCAGCATACAATCTCCTTCTAATTTCAGATTTTATTTTCAAGCGAAGCATTTCTGACAGGGCTATGCCAATAGGAAAAGCGAAACACCTCTGACCTACCTACACCGCTATGCCACGCGAAGCATCGCCGCCAGTTCTATACCATCCCCGCAACCTACCTGCCCAGAATTTCTATCACGCGAAGCATCGCTAACCTTTCTGTACCGATATGGAAGGCGAAGCATTTCTGACAGAGCTATGCCAATAGGAAAAGCGAAGCCCAAATCTTTTAATAGAGCGCCGCCCCTCGTCGAAGCAAGTTGCGCCTCGCGCAGGCTTTCGCCCGCGAAAGCTGCTGCGGGCTGCACTGCTTCTCCTCCTCCCACCGAAGTCACGCGCCTATCCGGCGCTACCAACTTCGGCGGGGCCCATAGAAAGGTATACTACAGATAAAGCTGTATTAATAGAGCATATGCAGAGGGCGACAGAGATAGACGGACAGCCCTCCGGCGACTGAGGAGCCTTCTTATGGGCCCCATGGAAAGTGGTAGCGGAGCGAGCTTTCCACGGGATAAGGCGGAGCAGCGAAGCGGGTTGCATCTTCCGCAAGCGGAAGATTGCTCCCCGCGCAGCTTGTGACGCCGCGGGTTATGGGGATTTTTAAGGGGATGTAAGGGAGGGGATTCGGAACCCCTCCCTCGTCCCCTTAAAGGTCTTTTCCCTTTCGTGAAAGGGAATTCTTGCACGCGAAGCATCGCCAACCCCTCTGTACCATCCCTGTAACCTTCCTGCCCAGAATCTCTATCACGCGAAGCACTTCCATCAGTTCTGTACCGTTACAGCACGCGAAGCATTGAAAACAATTCTGTACCGCTACAGCCCGCGCAGCAGCACGATCCTCTCTGTTCCGATAGGGCAGCCACAGCTCACTTCAGCTTCCTCGCTTAACCTTTCTTTCCATCCGCCATCGCCGCCGCCCGCAGCACTGCGGCGCGCAACGGGTCTCCCGCACCTTTGCCACTGCGGGAAAGTCCGGCCGCTCCCGCGTGCATCCCGCCATAGGCTGTGCCTGCGGCGTTCGCTCCCGTCCCGCCATCGGGAAAAGCGGCGGCACGAATGCGCTCCATCACTGCCCCTTTGCCTTCAAAATCCATCATTTCCATGCAGGCCAACGCCTCGCTCGCCCGCGCCGGGTCGAAAAACCCCATCTGGTAAAACTCCTTGGCCAGCTCGTTCTGGGAAATGCGGGCGAAGGGGCTGTGCTTCTGGGCACGCACCGAAATGTCAAAGACGGGCACCCGCCCTGCAATCTGTGCCCCCGCATCTGCCGGCGAGCCCGGCCTTCCCTGCTCCATGGGCGGGCGCGCCTGCAGCAGGCTGCCCGAAAAGTCGGTAAAGGCGGCGGCGCCGTTTTCCCCCAAAATGCGGAAACAGCGGGGCTGCCGGTAAAACTGGCGGATCAGCTCGATGACCAGCCGCGTCATGCGGCAAAAGGCGTCGTAGCTGCCCTTGAGCATATCCCGGGAAAGCTTGCTGCCCGCTTCCTGCAAGGCGGCAATGGCGCTGGCCGCCGTCACTCCGCCCGTCGTGCCGCCCTGGGTAAAGTCGCGGTTGCCGCTCACCTCTTTCAGTTCCTCCACCTTGCGGTTGAGCGCCGCCAGATAGGCTTCTCCCGGGGGCGCGACCTGTATTTCGCGGATGCTGTCCTCCCCCAGGCCGCCGCCAAAGACGTGCACAAAATCCCGATCCCAGTCTGCAAACTCCTGCTCGTTGACGCTGCCGTCCGTGCGGATAAAGAAACGCTTTTTGCCCGCCATCAGCGCCGTTTTGAGCAAAACTCCGTCCAGACGGTCGATATAACTCTGCGCGGGCTTCATCACGTCCAGATAGCCAAAGCCGGCCGGCGTGCCCTCGTCTTCAAACAGCACGTCCAGCACAAAGGGGTACTGACCGTGGTCGTACAGCCCGCGCTGCGCATATTCCGGCTCGTTTTCGGTGGCAAACAGCACCTCCCCGGCAGCAAACTTGCAGTAGTGCAGCCGCCCGCCCTTTTTGTAGTACCAGTCTGCCACCATCGTCTTGTCTGAAGTGTCCACCGTGTCGTCGTAGAGGTAGCGGGTCAGCTCCATGCGCCGCCCGCCCAGCTTGCCTTCCAGCTGCGGGTAGGCCTCCTGCAGCGCCTCGTTGCGCTCCAGCTGCACGTAAAAGAGGTGGGGTGACTGCTGAATATCCTGCACCCCCGGCTCCCAGAACAGGCTGAGCAGGTCGATGGCGCGGATCTCAATATCTCCCAGCCCGTCCAGTTTATCCGGGTTCCAGAAAACCCCTTCCACGCCCGTGCCGTGCTTGAGCTTTGCCCACCATTTTTGGGAATACACCTGCTCGTAACCGTTCTGTTCCAGAATGGTGGGCAGGATGGAGGAAAGTGCTTCGGCCGCCGCCGCATCGCTGCGCTCTCTGGGCAGGATGGCGGGAGCGGGGTAGTTATCCATGGCATCGGCGTGTTTATTGGCCAGCGAATTGAAAAGCCAGGCCGAAGCCGGCTGCTCCTCCCCCGCTTTGCCCGGCAGCTCCGCCTGCCCCCAGTGCCGCAGTTTATACCACTGCTGATTTTTGACGATTCGGTTTTCCAGATTGCTCTTCCCCTGCTTATAGCGCCGCAGAATCTGCTCTGCCCGCGCAACTTCTTCGCGTCCGATTACTTCCATACTTTCTCCTTTTTTCCTTTG
The DNA here is from genome assembly GCA_945927325.1 of uncultured Clostridia bacterium. GTDB lineage: Bacteria > Bacillota > Clostridia > Christensenellales > Christensenellaceae > QANA01. The sequence goes on from CAMEMG010000047.1 coordinate 11,213, forward strand.
CGTTTTTTCTTATGCGGTTTAACCTGCCGCTTTCGGCAATGCGGTATGGCGATGTTTTTCTCATGCGGTTTTTATCATGCGGTTTGCTCTACCGCTTTCGGCAACTTTTCCTATGCGGTTTGCTCTGCCGTTTTCGGCAACTTTTCCTAT
>CAMEMG010000048.1:0-10964 GCA_945927325.1 uncultured Clostridia bacterium
AATGTCATTCTGACGTACGGTAATTTTGCCCTGCGCAATCAACTCCAGCAGCGCATAAAACGTTACCGCAACCTCCATGCGTGTAGGTTCCGGAGAAAAAAGTTCTGCAAAATCGATTTCCTCTCGAACTGCCAACCTGGCCATGATCAATCGCATTTTGTCATGCATACTCACGTAATCAGCTTGGATGACCACGTCATTTTCCTGCTGACGCTGTATTTTCACCTTTGCCAACATTGCCTGATAAGCACCCACCAGCGCCTCTACACTGGCATTGATCAGCACCGGTGCCCGCGTATCCACAATTTCTTCAGGCAACTTATAATAAAATTCCCGCCCGCTTTCTTCCAATTCACTCAGCTGCTCCGCAGCTTCCTTGAAACGTTTATATTCGTTCAGTCGTTGGACCAGGCGATCCTCTTCGGATAATTCTTCTTCTGTTTCTGTTTTTATTTTGGGCAATAACGCTCTGGATTTTATATACAACAGCGTTGCCGCCATTTCTAAAAATTCGCTGGCGCTCTCCAAATCCTGCATATCACTTTGCTGTAAATAAGCAAGATACTGTTCTGTGATCTCAGATACAAAAATATCTTTCACTTCAATTTTTGCACGACTGATCAAATGCAGCAAAAGATCCAGCGGCCCATCGAAATTAGATAACTTCAACTGATATTTTTCTGCACTCATACTTATATAAACAACGCAAAGAATCGCAAGAATAAGCTATACAGCCCGGAAGTTGCCCAACCAAGTATTACATCCAGTGCCCCGCTAAATACCAAGACAATCAACAGCAAATATCCGTATTCCTGCAGAAAATCCACCACTGCATAATTTTTCTTTACAAAAAGGCTGGTTACCACATGAAATCCGTCCAGCGGCGGTACTGGCAATACATTAAACAATGCAAAATTCAAATTTAAACTAATTAAATAAGACATCACCAGTGCATACCATTCTCCCTCTATCCGCACAAAACACCAAATACCCGTAAAAAGGAATGCCAGCAGTAAATTTATAAAAGGCCCTGCTAATGAAATAATCAAATCATCTCTGCGGAAATGTTTCAGATTTCTGGAGTTGACCACTACTGGTTTTGCCCATCCAAAGCCAAAAAAAACAAACATCACTGCACCAATCCAATCAATATGCCGAAAAGGATCGATGGACATTCTACCCATATTTTTTGCAGTCGGGTCTCCCAGTTTATAGGAAGCAAATGCATGTGCCCATTCATGAAACGAAATTGCTACACACATTGCCAGGAACGACACCAGCACATACAATAGTGCCTGCATCGGGTTTTCGCTAAACATTGCTAAAATATATGAAATTCCCATATAGCTAAATTATCCAATTCCTTTCTTTTCCTATCATCACATACAGCATAAAGCCACTGTTATAGTATAATACAGTTCTGCCCGATTGCCTATCAAATTTTTTATGAACAACCCTGTCCTTATTGTTTTACTAAGCCCGGGCTTGGCATAAGGGGAGAAATAAGGCTTAGATTTCCTCCACGAACAGACTTCACGTATTCGCCATTCACCAGAAACTGCACTGTCTTGATAGGGCCGATGCTGCATATGGTATTAACAATAGAGTAGACCATCAGAATCTGCCCCTGCGCTGTTAAACGTTCCATACTATAGATGAAGTTCTGTGAAAAATCCAGAATCGCGCAATCTCCACTGATTTCAAAAGATAAAATATCTTTTTCTGAAAGTCCTCCCGGAAATACTGAAACGACTGTTTCCGGATCACCATCGATCGCTCCTTCTCCGATCAATCGGATATAGGTATTCCAATCCAAAGCTTCTTCGTCATGAACAATCCGCTTTACCTGTTGTATGGAAGTCAGGTCTTCGTTTGGCAAGTAAATCTCTATCACATTTCCCAGATATTTTCCGGTTTCTTCTTGCTGTACGATCATCACTTCATCCTGCCAATAGCAGCACAGGCTTCGCAGCCCTGGCAAAACACCCCGCAGTGTATCGTAAACCGCCGCCATCGACCGCCCCCGCTGCGCTTCTTCATCACGGGAAAAAAGCAAATCTGCCTGCCAGATTGTCAGTATTCCTGCTTCATAGGAGAAATACTGCTTCAATTCCTCTTCTGTACATTGCATCAACAACTGCGAAAAAACACTCTCTTCCAGTGGTGAAAGATACGTCGCCTCATATTTTGCGCCCTTCGCCTGTTGTTCCAGCACATTGATAATCATTTTTGGCAGGCTCGAATAATTTACATTTACACTTCGCACTTCCGGCAACAGATACCCTGTTGTTTCTTCCACAAAATATAACCCGACATTTGCGTTATATGCTTCTTCACCCAATTGTTCAATCATACTTCTCTGTTGTTGATACAATTCCGGAAGGCAACCCTCGGTTTTTCCCAATAGACCAATGGGTACTCCCATAATCGAAGCCGGCAAGCCGGAAATCTCCACATTTACATAACTGATATTGCAATTTTCTATCAACGTATTGGCTATCAATACCGATAAAAAGTATCGTTGGCGATCCGACATGGCAATATCGGCCTCTAAATAAACATTGGCAATTTCAGATGTCAGTTCTACATCTTTCACATGGATTTTACTGCCAATATAGCCAAAACCCAGATCAATTTGAGAAGAAAGCAATGCCTGTACTATCAAAACCGGGGTTTTTACCCATTCTTCAATCTGTAGTTCCGTAGACGTCGACATGATTTTTCCCGTCGTTTCGTCAATATAATACAAAATCGGGTAAATCGTCAGATATCCCGTCTGTTCCAGCGGATGAGGGAGAAGTGATATTCCCTGTGTGTTTTTTTGCTCTTTCAATACTGAGCATCCGCTACATAAAAACACCAGGCATAAAACCAGAGCCATCCATTTTCGCATACGCCTCTCCTCCGCTCAGAACAACGCTTCCACCATTGCATAGGTAATTTTCCAAATTCCGTTTTCCCGAATCAGTTTTATTGGCGTATTATTCATTTCCTTGCGCCCCTCTCCACTGATATTCATCGTATAATTTGCCATCAGAATGGCGCTTTGCTGATCCACCGTTTCTACAATTTCTACAATCTGATAATCCTCTATCCCAATATTCTTGGATTGCATCCAAACAGAAAATGTATTCTCCAATGGTCTTTGATTATCCTCTTCATCTGTATAAGCAATATAGCGGTAGAGTTCGGAATAATCTTCCGCCTTGATCGCCTCAAAAATGTTAACCAATGTATTTTCTGCCGAAAGTACCAGATTCCCTGAACGCCCCAACGGCTCCAGTATTCCAGAGCCTCCCATGCCTACTTCTGACAATGTGATGCGCTGCCCTGTTTTGCTTCCTTCATTATCCACCAGAATTTGTACTTTTTTACAAATTGAAGCCTCTACAATACTGTTTACAATTGCATATACCGATAGTTTTTTAATATGATTCATAGCCTCCGCACTGAGATTTGCAACCGTAATAAAACTCCAGTCCAGAAAATCCTCACTGAATGTAATCGAAATATAGTCCTGTGACTCTTCTATATTTACAATTTTTGTTTGCGGATTAATAACCGCATTAAAATCAGCACCGTTTGTCTGCGGACCGTAAATCAATGCTTCCAAAATACTGTACTCCACCCGGCTGCTTACAGGAACTGCAATCTCCGTCGGTTTTCCCACCAACATAGTATAATCTTCATTGGCAAAATAGAGCATGACATTCTGGGAGTTGGTATTTATCGCGCCTTCGTTAGGATCGATCTGTATCACAGAATCATTTTCTTTCTGTTCATCCTTTTCCTGACGTTTGCAGGCCGCACTACAGCATATCAATATCAGCACCATCAATAAAGCTAACTTTCGTTTGCCGCTCATGATTTTCTCCTTTCATGATGGCCGGAACTGATCGGAATCATTAATGTAAAAACTGATCCTTTGCCTTCTTCACTTTGAACCTCAATTCGTCCATTGTGCAACAGTGCCGTCGTTTGCACAATATATAGCCCAAGGCCTGTTCCGCCCGTTTCCCGTGCTCTGGATTTGGAAACACGATAAAAGCGTTCAAATATCTTTTCCTGCTCTGCTTTTGCAATACCCTCTCCGGTGTCTCGTACTCGCACACAGGCTATATTATCCTCTTTCAGAGTGCTGACATATACATCTCCTCCGTCAGCTGTGTACTTAATTGCATTATCCACCAGGTTGGATATAGCATGCTGCAGATAAGTTGGCAGACAATCCACCTCATTTTTAAAACGCAGATTCTGGTGTAGCGTAATATGCTTCTTTTCGGCAATCACCCGCAGACTTTGCAGCACATGTTCTGTCATCTGATCCAGCGAGACTTTTTCCATCTGCATTTTGCTTTCTTCAATATTCTGTAATTTTGTCATCAGCAGCAAATCGTTGATTAGCGCCGTCATCCGGTCAATTTCTCGATTAATATCTCCCAGAAATTCTTTATAAACGCTTTCCTCTACCCCATCTTCATAAAGAATAGATTCCGTAAGAATTTTCATGGAGGTCAGAGGTGTTTTCAACTCGTGGGAAGCATTGGAAACAAATTCGTTTCTGGAACGATCCACATCCTCCAATCGAACTGCCATCGTATTAAAAGCTTCAGCCAATACAGCTAATTCATCCTTGCCAGTTACTTGTACCCGTCTGGAAAAATCTCCCCGGGAAATTGCTTCTGTACCCGCTTTCAAGGCCTGCATTGGCTGCAGAATACGGTTAATCAAAAAAGAAAAGACAACCACCAGAATACAGATTACCGCCAGATAGATTGCATAATAGTTGCCCTGAATAGAATGTACGCTCTGCACCACATCCTGTACACTTTGCACCAACACAACTGCACCTATAATTTCGGAATTTTCTATAATTGCCGAAACATAGTTTAGGCTCCATATTTTTCCCTCTTCCTGAGGAATCCGATGAAATCCATAAGCAGAATCCTTCCGTTCTACCAATACTTCCCGGATCTCTTCATGAGAAAGCTGCACTCCATTCAATCTGGAAAAGCTATCAATTTGTACAACACCCAATTCATCCAGAATTAATACCCGGCCATTCAAATCATTTCCTTTTTCCACTGCCAGTTTATATAGATTTTCTGCATTATTTCTGGAAAGATCATAAGCCACAGACAGAGAAAAATCATTTGCTTTTTGCGCAGAATCAGAGATACGCAAATGCAGCATATTGTTCTCCAATATTCTGGAAGTGATCAACAATGTGATCGCAAAGGCGATGATCAGAACGAGCAGGAAAATAATAAACCTCCATTTAATGGAGGTTGTCATTTTATTTATCAGAAAAATAGTATCCAACTCCCCACTTTGTCATAATATACATTGGATTGGCTGGATCCCGTTCTATTTTTTCTCTCAATCTGCGAATATGCACGTCCACCGTACGCAGATCTCCTTTTTGTTTCCAGATCAGATCCAATAAACTTTCCCGATCAAAAACATGCCCTCTGTTGAGCGCAAACAACTGCAGCAATTCAAATTCTTTGGCCGTCAGGCTAATCTCCCGATCTCCAATCGTTACATTTCGATTCAGCAAATCAATGGAAATATCCTTTACTTCCAGTTTTCCCAATTCCTTTTTCTCCAGTTCCGCATTTTCAGCGCGCCTCAGCATATTTTTTATTCTTGCCTTCAACTCCAGCATATTAAAAGGCTTCGTCAGATAATCATCAGCTCCATATTCCAGACCCATGATTTTATCCATATCTTCACCTTTTGCCGTCAACATAATAATCGGAACATTTGATATACTGCGAATTCGCTGACAAACTTCCATACCACCTAATTTAGGCAGCATCAAATCCAACAGTACCAGATCATAGGTATCAGATTCAAATGTTTCGATTGCCGTTTCCCCATCGTAAGCCGCATCAATCACATAGCCTTCCTGTTTTTCCAGGCTGAATCGCAATCCTTTTACTACGCTGGGTTCATCGTCTACAATTAAAATCTTTTTTGCCATTTCTTATCCCTATCCTACCTATCATTGTCGCATTTAGGCGTGAATCACCGATTCCACGGATAATCATCCGGATCATCTGCAGTGCGTCTGCCCGTATTCAATCCGCGCATAAATTCCATATCCTTTGCCGATAATGAAAAATCAAATAGTTCTATATTTTCTTTCATCCTATCGGGCTTCACTGTTTTGGGAAGCACACTCAACCCAGACTGTAATAAAAACCGCAGACATACCTGAGCGGTTGTTTTGCCATATTTTTGCCCGATTTGTGCGATCTCCTGATTTTGCAGCATATCTCCTGTACGCATCAATGGACGCCATGCCTGTACACATATTCCTTGTGCCTGACAATAGGAAGTTGTTTCATAATCCATAAAATATGCATGAGCTTCAATCTGGTTGATCATTGGTTTTATTTTAGCATGAGCCAACAGCGTTTCCAAGTGGTGTTTTTTAAAGTTGGAAACGCCAATTGCCTTTACACGGCCTGCTGCATAAATATCCTCCAGCGCTTTCCAGCGGGAAAGGAATTCATCAGCTGGCCAATGCAGCATGAAAATATCTACTTTACCCAAACGCGCTTCACTCTTTTCAAATTCACTCATGACTGCTTCATATCCACGAGCATCATTCCAAACCTTACTGGTCACCAAAACCTGATCTCGGATTTTTAATGCATCAAAAGCTTCTCGCAATTCCGCTTCGTTTTTATAATATGCAGCCGAGTCAAAAGCCCGATATCCGCTGGCATATGCATCCGAAATTACACGCCGGACATCATCCTGATCATGAATCCGATAAGTTCCAAACACCACTTTAGGCAGGGAAAGCCCGTTTTCCAGCACTATATATTCCATGTGAATTTTAATCCTTCTTTTTTGTTCTTTTCTTTACTTCAGTCACTATTGAAGAAATAACCGGCACATCTTCCCACTCACACCAGACTTTTAACACATATTCATCAACATTGCTGATGGAAGTAAACAGGCCAAACCGATTACGCTTTTTAGCCGTCAGGTCAATCAATTTCTTCATCACTTCCGCTTCCTGCTCGCTGCAAGTGATCTCCATGCTCACACGATCGGTTCCAAAAGACCCTTTCAAGTAAGAATTTTTCAATTCTTTGGGTACTTCTTTCTCTGCTATTTGTGTTTCTTCCTGTCGAGCTGTTGCCTGCTCCGGCAGGATATTCTCTTCCGATTCTACATTCTGCTTCTCTGTTGCCAAAGTTACTTCTTCTGCTTCTTCCTGCTGTATTGACAGTTCTTCTGTATTTTCCCCTTTTTCAACTTCTGTCTGCTCTTCTGCCTCTTCAACCTCATCTATTATCTGCTCAGGCACATCCGCAGATTCTTCCTGTACCGGTAAAACAGTTACCTCTGCTTCGTAAGCTGACTCTTCCTGCTGTGCATTCTCCTGCACTTCCTCAACTGCTTGATCCTTTTCCAAAAGATCGTATGCACTTTCTTTTACCTGTTCTTTTTCCTGGCTACGAATCTCTTTTTCAATTTGTCCATTCTTTTCTTTTGCTTCTGTAAGTGCAGCATAAACACGATTTTCATTGCGAATGCCAATCATTCCGCCCAACAGCAAGACAATAATTGCCAGCAACAGAATGGTGGTTGCCATACTCAACAGTACTCCATAGCGCCCTTCCAGAATTTCCACCAGATAACCTAAATGCGCTATCGAATAAACGGCTTTCCCGCGCACATCTGCAGCATCAATATTCTGATTCACAGATTCATTTCCCAGATATACTTCCAGCGTACCATCTTCTTTTAGTTCTGTAATAGTGCCGAGATATAATTTGGCCGTTGTCGGTGCAGAAGGGTAATAGAAAACCACGACATCTTTCACTGCCAGTTCACTCTCTGTTATTTTTTTTGCCAATACTACAGCATTCTTTTCCACTCCTTCATAGGAGCCGTTGGAAGAACAAATGCCAACACCCAAAAAATAAGGCATATCTCCCGCTTCAATATCATTTACGGCAATCACCACAGATACTACCGAAAAGAAAAGCAGCACTATACAGATAATCATCGCAATAATGCTCAATGTCAGGCTCTTTTTCTTCTTTTCCATATAAATCCCCCATTCTCTCTGATCGGCAAAATTTTGAGATTATGATTATTATATTACAAATTGCATATAAAATCTACACAAAAGTGTTTTCTCCCTCACAGCAGGTTCTTGAACCCTTTTTTGTTTTTCTTTGATATTGGTTAACCCAATTGTCCATACTATTGATAATCAATTTATTCAATAAAAAAGAGCTCTACTTTCATCAATATAACTGCACCACTTCTTTGGCTGTATGCACTATGAAAGAGAAAGGCTTCTCTTTATTTCAGAAAAAAGCAGATGCTCTTTTTCAGAAAGGAATCTATATCAGAATGCCACAAAAAGAAACTGCCTTAAAGGCCCATGCCGACTGGAAAGGAAAAATTGAAATCATTGCCCGTACAGAAATTGCTACGCCGGAACAGCTGGCTCTGGCTTATACTCCCGGTGTTGCCGAACCATGCCTGCAAATTTCCAAAAATCCCATGCTTTCTTATCGCTATACCCGCCGCGGAAATCTGGTCGCCGTCATCACAGACGGTTCTGCCATCCTTGGGCTCGGAGATATCGGGCCGGAAGCAGGTATGCCTGTCATGGAAGGGAAATGTGCTTTGTTTAAACGCTTTGCAGATGTCGATGCTTTTCCGCTCTGTATACGCAGCAAAGACACAGAAGAAATCGTCCATACCATTTCCTTGATAGCCGGCAGTTTTGGGGGAATTAATCTGGAAGATATTTCCGCACCAAGATGCTTCGAAATTGAGCGCAGATTGAAGGCCTGCTGCGATATTCCCATTTTTCATGATGACCAGCATGGCACTGCCATTGTCACTTTAGCTGCCCTTCTTAACGCGCTAAAGCTGATCGGCAAACAGTTAGAGGATATAACGGTTGTCACTTCCGGTGCAGGTGCAGCAGGTATTGCCATTATTAAATTATTGCACAGCCTGGGGCTACGTGATGCGATTCTCTGCGACAAATTGGGCGCTATTTATAAAGGGCGCGAAAAACTAAATCCGCAAAAAGAAGAAATGGCCCTTATTTCCAATCACAATTTCAAAAAAGGAACGCTCTCTAAGGTAATAGAAGGCGCTGACGTATTTATCGGCGTCTCCGCGCCCGGTATTTTGACTGCTGAAATGATTCAGAAAATGGCCAAAGACCCCATCATCTTTGCCTTAGCTAATCCCCAACCGGAAATTATGCCTGAGCAGGCTTATGCAGCCGGAGCGGCTATCGTTGGCACCGGTCGCAGTGATTATCCAAATCAAATTAACAATGTGTTGGCCTTTCCGGGTATTTTCCGCGGAGCTCTGGATGTGCGTGCAAGCGATATCAACGATAAAATGCAAATCGCCGCTGCCTATGCCATAGCCAATACGCTCACTGCTTCCGAACTTAATCGGAATTGCATCATCCCCAATGTCTTTGATACACGCGTAACCAAAAATGTAGCCAATGCCGTTTCTCAGGCAGCTATTCAATGCGGCTTGAACCGTATATAAAATAAATCCGGACAAGAATGTCCGGATTTATCAACCATACCTCATTTTCATCATTTTTTATCGTTGCCATAAAAGTTTATAACATCCAACGGAAGGCTATGGGTTTCCGCGCTATACCACATAATTGTCCGCTATTAGCGTTTCGCAAAATATCGATTGCCACATTCAGTCAATCAGCACTTCCACGCCCAACTCCGAAAAACACTGTGCCAATCTCTGCATTTGCTGCGCATCAGGAGTGATAAATCGTTGCATCCTCTTTCCCAACTTTGCACTCTTTTGTATGCCTAGATCATGATAGGAAAGCAAATCCACCTGCTTTACAGATCCTCCCAATGTTTGCAAAAAAGCTGCTGTTTGCCGCATATTCTCTTCATTGTCGTTAACACCACCGATTACCGGAATGCGAATATAAATCGGCTTTTTTTCTGCCAATCTGCTTAGATTCTGCAGAATCCGGTCATTTCCCGCCCCGGTATATTTCTGGTGCAATTCTGAATCGTCCACTTTATAGTCCACCAAAAACAGATCCGCATAGGGCAATACCGAATCTACCGCTTCCCATGGGACTTGCAGAGCAGTGTCGATTGCCACATGAATCCCCTCTTGCTTAAATTCCATACAAATTTCGCGAAGAAATTCTGCTTGCAGTAAAGGTTCTCCGCCGGAAAAAGTCACACCTCCGCCGGAGTTTTCATATAGTTGCCGATCGCGTATTCCTTCTTCTAACAACTCCGATTGGCTTTTCCACTGTCCACATCGTTCCATTGCTCCTGCATAGCACACTTCAGTGCAGGCGCCGCACTGTACACACTTTGCCGCCTCATATTGATGTATACTTTGTTCTTCCATCTGCTGCGCGCCTGTTCTGCATACTTTCGCGCAGGCACCGCAGCCAATACATTTTTGAGCATCAAATAAAATCTGCATTTGAGAAGATATCGATTCCGGATTATGACACCATGCACAATGCAGGCTGCAGCCTTTTAAAAAAATTGTTGTGCGAATACCGGGGCCATCATGCAGGGAAAAATGCTGAATATTATAAACCTTTGCCTGCTTCATAGATAACCTCAGCGTTGTGTGCGCCCGATGATTTCATCCTGCATCACTTTATCCAATGTATGGAACAATGCACTGTAACCACATATACGCACTACAATATTTTGGTGATTCTCCGGATCCTTCTGCGCTTCCAACAGTTGAGCCCGATCAATGACATTGAAGTCCATAATACTTCCGCCATTTTGCAAAAAGTTTTGAATCACACTGACAAACAGTGCATCTCCCAAAGGTCCTTTTGTCACCGGCAAATCCATATACAAAACACCGCCACCCGGATACTCCGTATAATCGACTGCACTTTGCGCATGCAGCAGTGTTGCCGCATCTATCCCGCCTGCATA
>CAMEMG010000049.1:0-10792 GCA_945927325.1 uncultured Clostridia bacterium
TTCTGCTGATTCTGCTGGTTTCTATTCTGGTCATTGCTCTGCTTCTGATTTCTCTGGCTCTGCTGATTCTGTTGATTTCTATTATTTTGGTTATTACGCTGATCCATAAATGATAGTCCTCCTTTCACAACAATTTGCAAAGTCCTCTTTGCTGATTGTAGTATGGCCGCTTTCTCTGCTTTTTATTACACAGCACCGCATAAAATTTAAAAGCCGTTCATATCCTTTTCCTTGACAAGCTCTATTATTTTCTCTATTATTGAGTATATACATATGGTTTTCAAAACTATATTTTAAAAGGAGAAAAATCATGTCTTTTGAGATTATCACCGATTCCGCTTCAAATTTGACAGACGATTTGTTGGAACAAAACAACATTCAGATGATATCTTATTCCTGCCTGATTGACGAAAACGAATTTCTTTGCCACGAGACAGGCAGAGATCATGTGCAAACCGGAAAGCATTTTTATGATTTATTGCGGAAAGGAAGCAATATTACCACTTCTCTCATCAACAAGACGCGTATTACAGAATTTTTTGAGCCCATTCTTCAAAAGGGAAAAGATATTCTGTTTACCTCCATTTCCAGTGGCATCAGCGGTACTTTTCAGGAAGCAAAGCATGCCGTTCAGGAGCTTTTAAAAAAATATCCCGAGCGTCAATGCTATGCCGTCGACTCTCTGGCAGCCTCTTTCGGCGAAGGTTTGATGGTTTTAAAACTTGCCGAATTGCGCAAAAAAGGGTTTTCCATTCAAGAGGCTCGCGATTGGCTGGAGCAAAGTAAGCTAAAAATGCGGCAGGTATTTACCGTTGGCGATCTGCACTTTTTACGCAGAGGCGGACGTCTTTCCGGCGCTGCTGCTTTTGTCGGCTCATTGCTTAATATCAAACCGCTGCTTAAAGGCAATGAAGAAGGACAAATCGTATTAAACGGGAAAACCAGAGGTATGAAAAAGGCCCTGGATTCCTTGGCAAAAGATTTGCAGGAACACATTGTATCACCCGAAACTCAGACCATTGCTATTGCTCACTGCGATTGCGAATCGGATGCCACATATCTGGCTGATAAAATCCGCAGCCTTGTGAATGTAAAAGATATCATTATCCGTTATTACGATCTGTGCACCGGTGCGCATGTCGGGCCCGGCACGGTAGCACTTTTCTATATGGGAGATCATCGCTGAGACAGTAAGTATAATCACCTCCTGCGCCGCATATACTAATGCACAGGAGGTGATTTTTTATGCCGCGAAAATCGGTTTCCCGGGGAGCTCTGCTGTTTTTTTTACTTTTTCCTTTACTGGTAGGAGCTATTGACAGGTTCCTAATCCGCGCACCACACCCAATTTATCAATCCATACAGAAGCCACCTTTTGCTCCACCTTCCATATTGTTTCCCATAATCTGGACAATTCTGTATCTGCTCATGGGATATTCTGCTTATCTTGTCTTCCAATCACAATCCACAAACCGTCAGGCTGCACTCAGTGTCTTTTTTTTACAGCTGCTGTGCAACTTTTTCTGGCCATTGATCTTCTTTAATCTGCAGGCATATCTGACTGCTTTTTTATGGCTGGTCACTTTATTTTTACTGGTTCTTTATTTGAGTATTCTATTCTGTGAAATCTCTGTAAAAGCTTCTTTATTGCTACTTCCATATCTGCTTTGGCTACTTTTTGCCGGTTATCTCAATTTTGGAGTCTATTTGCTCAATCGCCCACTCTAAAAAAGTAAATGCTTTTTACACACCTTTTAGAGCGGGCGATTGAAAAATCAGTTTAACTCAACAGCACTGTGATCAGTATAATTTTTCAGCGCAAATAGATTGTCTCTCCACGGAAAATCGTCTGCAGAACTTTGATTTGCGCCAAATCTTCCTTTTTTACTTCCAATGGATTTTCCTCCAACAGCACGAAATCGGCCAGTTTTCCCGGTGCAATACTGCCCTTTTCCGCTTCCTCACCATATTGATAGGCCGCATATTGTGTAACGGCTTTCAGAGCATCAGAAACAGAAATACACTGTGTCCTGCCCAATTGTGTTCCCATGCTCGTTCTGCGATTTACTGCACACCATATCGTTTCCATCATATCCGGTTGAATCACCGGCGCATCCTGATGAAATGTAAAGGGAATCCCTTTTTGCAATGCAGAAGCAGCCGGACTGATATTACCAGCTCGTTCTTTTCCAAAATTCTGTATATGAATTTCTCCCCAATGATATACATGCGCTACAAAAAACGAAGGTATGATGCCACATCGTTTTACTTCTTCCAGTTGATCCAGGCCCAAAAACTGTGCATGTATCATTACAGGGCGCAGCCGGGCGATAGATGTATTCTCCCGGTAGATTTTCGCTATTTCCCGGATATATTGAGCGCAGGCGGCATCCCCATTGCAATGCGCCAGTATTTGTGTCTTTTTCTCCAAAGACTGTTTGATAGCTGCCGCCACTTCTGCATCCTGCATAGTACCATAGCCGCAATACCCGGCCGGTTCTCCTGCATAAGGGCTGCGCATCCAAGCTGTACGCCCTTGGGGGGAACCATCCAGAAAAATCTTATACCCGCCCAAGCGAAAATGCCTATCATAAGCATGAACTGACTGAGGAAAAGCCTCAGCTATAGTTTCATAATCCTCCACGCCCGCATAGCCTACCACATCCAATTTCAATAGATTCCGATCCAGCAGTTGCTGATAGATTGGCATCAATTGGATTGACATCAATCCTTCTTGTATAGTAGTAATTCCATAAGAAGCATATTTTTGCTGAGCAGCTGCAAAAGCCTGCATCAGGCTCTCCTCGTCTGGCATCGGTGCCAACTGCAAATACTTCATGAAGGCATTCTCTTCCATATATCCGGTCGGCTCTCCATTCAGCATTTCAATTCTGCCTCCATCAGGCGACTGTATATTTCCAGACACACCAAGCAGCCGCAATGCCGCGCTGTTAAAAACACCCACATGCCCGGATTGGTGCTGTAAAACCAAAGGATTTTCCGGTGCCCATTGATCTAATTTCCAACGATCTGGATGCCTTTTTTCTATCAGGCGATTATGATCATAACCTTTGGCAAAAATCCATTGACCGGGCTGCAGCGATTGACTTTTTATAAACATCTGAATTTGCTGTCCGATTTGTTCAAAAGAAATGCTCTCCTCCAAAGAAACCTGCAGCAGACCATTGGCCATCGCCGCCAGATGGCTATGTGCGTCAATAAATGCCGGTATTAATGTTTTGCCGCGAAGATCCACCTGTTCTGTCTCGGCATTCATCCATTGTTGTAAATCTTCCGCTTTCCCAACGCCTTTAATTCTGCCATTCTGAATCAGTACAGCTTCTGCCAGTGGATATGCATCTTCCATGGTTAAAATTTTTCCATTTTTATAAAGAATTTGCATCATAGCCTCCATATTTTTTCTTTTCTCTATCATGCCCATATTTCATAAAAAGCTTCTATAGAATCGCAAATTTCTTTTTTAGAATAAAATATAAAACTTTTCCTAAACTCATATTTTCACGCTATCATTCCACAAATAAAAAAATATCGTTTCGGATTCATCTCCGAAACGATATCAAATGCAAATAAGCACTGTTGGTGGAGATAAGCGGATTCGAACCGCTGGCCTCTTACATGCGAAGCAAGCGCTCTACCAACTGAGCTATACCCCCATAAATTCTCAACAGAATGCATTATACACCTTTATCCGGAAATAATCAATATACTAAATTGATTATTTCCGGCATTTTTACCTATCAGAATCAAACACGCTCCATATATTCGGAAGTGCGTGTATCTATTCTAATCTTATCCCCCACGTTGACAAACATAGGAACCATAATGCGGGCACCAGTCTCCAAGACTGCAGGCTTGTTGCCGCCGGTAGCGGTATCGCCCTTGAAGTTGGGATCCGTTTCTGTAACTTCCAATTCCACAAAGTTGGGCGCTTCCACAGAAAAAGCTGCACCGTTATAGAACTGAATAGTTACCTGCATATTTTCCTTGATAAAAGGAAGTGCATCTTCTACCAGGCTTTCGTTAAGAGGAAGCTGTTCGTACGTTTCCATATCCATAAAATAATAGAGGCCGCCATCAGAATAAAGATATTCCATCGTCTTTCTCTCAATCATTGCACGAGGGAACTTATCCGAAGGGTTAAATGTACGCTCCAGTACATTACCCGTCATGACGTTTTTCAGTTTTGTACGAACGAATGCTGCGCCTTTGCCGGGTTTTACATGCAAAAAGTCAACAACCATCCAAACCTGTCCATCGATTTCAACTGTCATGCCTTTTCTGAAATCACCTGCTGTTACCATAAAAAACTCCTTATAAAATAATGATTAGATCCTTAGCTGCCGTATAGAAATTCTCAATTCCATCTTTCGTGACAACAACCATATCTTCGATTCTTACGCCGTATTTTCTCGGCAGATAAATGCCGGGTTCAACGGTCAGCACCATATTTTCCTGCAAAACATCCGTAGATTTTGCACTCAACCAAGGCGCTTCATGAATTTCTACACCGACCCCATGCCCTGTGCCATGCTCATAAAAATCTCCATAGCCTGCATCTGCAATTATTTTTCTGGCAATTGCATCCACTTCGTGCGCTGAAGCACCGGGCCGAATAGCTTCTTCTACCGCAAGATTAGCTTTATGTACAATATTATATATCAACTTCTGCTCCTCTTCAACCCCTCCCAGAGCAACAGTACGCGTAAAATCAGTGCAAACGCCTTTATATAATACACCAAAATCCATCGTAATGAAATCCCCGCTCTGCAATTTTCTGGAAGAAACAACTGCGTGGGGCAAGGAAGAGTTGGGGCCACTGGCAATAATGGGAGCAAAGGAAGGATGGCATTCATTTTTATTCATTTGATATTGCATCTCTGCCAGTAATTCATATTCCGAAATACCCGGCCGAATGATCCTGCACATGTGCTCAAAAATAGCTTCCGTAATTTTTGCACCTTTCCGCATTTTATCCAATTCCTGCGGTGTTTTCATCATACGCAGTTCATGCATCATTTCATCAATTGGGGCATAGGTAAAATTCCAACCGGCATCAAACACCTGTTTTTGCGTCATCGTAATCTTATCAAATTCAATGCCAAGTTTTGCACCCGCGCCAACCCATTCCGTTAAGCTTGGGATTGCGCCGCCGGTACGTTCTTTCACCAATGTAAATCTTCCGGGTTCCAGCTGCTGCTCCGCCATCTCGATATAACGGAAGTCGGTAATGAAATATTCTTTCTCCGGCGTCACCACAATCCAACCGGTGTCTCCCGAAAAGCCACTGTACCACTGCATATTTTCCATGCTCGTAATCAATGCCGCATCCAATCCTTGCTGCTGCAATTGTGTTCTTAATTCTTTTGTTTTATCTCTCTGCATTTTGCTTCTCCTCTTTTCTGATAGTCTGTTCATGTATCAATTTCATAGTCAAAGCATCTTTCGCCATGGTTCCCTTACTCTCGCAAATAATCGTGGGCTCCATTTTCTCCTGCACCAGCACCGGTGCCAACAGTGTGAAATCCGGTCCAAAACCCTCTTCATCAAAAGTCCGATGCCGCTTTTCTCCCATTGCAGTATATTCAATTTTCGAAAAGTGAACGTGTATTTTCCGCAACCGTTCGAGGCCAATTCCCTTTTTCAGTTCCTGGATAATCGCGTCAAAATCCTCTGTCGTATTAATCGCGCCAATTTCCCGCGTATGCAAATGCCCAAAATCAATAGTAGGCAACACTCGCTCATCCAACCGAACCAACTCGATGACTTCTTGAAGGTCTCCCAGCTGATTGATTTTGCCCATTGTCTCCGGGCAATAAATCAAATCGCCATTGCCCATTTCATCCATAATGCGCAGCATACGGGCAAAATTTTCCCGACAACGGGCAAATGCCCGCCCCCGTTCTTCCTTAGCCGGCGATCCCGGATGAAACACAATTCGCTTTGCGCCCAACAGTTTTGCTGCTTTGGAGCTTTCCGCAAAATATTCCACATTTTTATCAAACTTTTCTGCATTCTCATTGGCCAGATTGATAAAATAAGGCGCATGCAGGCTGATCGTAATGCCGCAGCGCTCCGCTTCCTGCCGGATCTTTTCTGCGGTTTCCTCCTTCAGACGTACCCCTCGCCCACAGGAATATTCATATGCATTCAGCCCCATTTCCTGCAACCAGGCCATTCCCTGGTAGGTATGTTTATAACCCGCTTCATAAAAAGCATCCGAATTTCCTGCAGGACCGAACTTAATCATGCGTGCACCTCTTTCTTCTTAAACTTCTTTAAAACCACACTGATTACCCTTCGGTAAACTTCCCGGAACTCTTTCGTATGTCCATACAAAAGCAGAAAAATCCCGTTCGGAACAATCAGACAGACTATCATTTTTCCTATAAAGCCGATAAAGGACGCAGGCAGTATATTTGCAATGAACCACGTCACAATCGTTGCCAATACTGTCGAAGCAAAATACAACAGATATTTTCCGAAATATGGCCATACGCTGCGTTTAAAGCCGTATTTAAACAAAATCACCGGCTCCATCCACACCAGAGTAGTAATCATGCTAACCGTCGTGCCCACAAATGCACCAATCAATCCCCATCTGCTGGCCGTCAGAATCGAAACACCGATATTGACAATCGCCGAAATAATAGGAACAAAGCGCCCTTCTTTAAACACCCCCATAGTGTCGCGGAAGGTGAGATTGACATTGCGCATACCGACCAGATAAAAGTTAAGTACAATAAAAAACACCTGTTGCATTGTCAGCAGCCGATCTGCACCCGCCCAAATTGTGATAAATGGATTAAAGAGCACAAACAAACAGACTGAGCAAAAACCAAACATCCAGAAGTTTCCAAAATAGATCAGGTTGTAAACTTCATACTTTCTTTTTTCGGATTCAACAGCCGCCAAATTGCCGATGCTACCGGTAATGGCGTTAAACACCTGCAGCAACAGATTTTTAATAGTCGTAGTTACCAGCGAGTAGTTCGAATAGATACCCGCTTCTACAATACCCTGAAATTTTGAAATGATGATACTGTCTGTACCATTGATGATGACCTGGCCTGTCCGATAGAACATCAGCGACCCCATATTGCGAAAAATACGTCGTCTTTCACGCAGTGAGAGCTGCTTCACATTCTTTTCTTTCAGATATGGATACATCCGGTCTGCTATATGCATTGTAATCAGGTTTTGCAAAATATTGGTGCCCACCTGAATAGAGAGGGTCAGGATATAGTTATGGGTCAACACCATAACCAGCATCTGTACCGCATAACACAGCACAGACGTGCCATATACTACACTGGAAACAATATAATGCTTCTGATTGGCTGTAATCAACGTGCCTTTATAAGCAAAGAAATAGCTAGAAGCCGTATTGATTACAAAGATCATAAAGATCAGTTTTACATGCGGAATCGTTTCCTTAGTTGTAATCAAATGCTCGATAAAGGGCAAGCAAATCAGCCCCATACCAATAATCACAAATCCGATGAGAACATATGCTTTTGCATACATTTTCATCAATGACTTGATTTTCTCGGTATCGTCTTCCGCAATCGGCTTGTAGAGTGCGTAAATAATCGCCGTACCGACACCTAGGTCTGCCAGAGAAAATACCATCAAGATATTGGTAAATACTCCGTTGATGCCCAAATACTCATCGCTGAGCGTATGCATGAAAACAGTTCGATAAGCAAAGCTCATCAAAATATTGAGCACTTGGCCACCCATGCCGAAAATAATATTCCTAATGGAATTTCTGGATCGATTCATAACATAAATTATCCGTTCTCTATCATTTTAATCGTTACAATCATATCATATCGTAAAACCATTTTCCATATACGAAACAATTTACGGTATTCAATTTTGTCGAAGTTTACAAAATTTTCGTCTTATTTTTCGTCACAGACCAGAATGCAAATTACTTTTGCAAATAAAAAACCCCGCTTATAAAGCGAGATTTTTGTTGCAACAACTATTGCGCAAAGTTCTACGAAGCCTTTTACAATCACAAAAATTACTCTTTTCAGATTATAAAACATTTTTCTTCCACAATCAAGCCAAATTCTTTCTCAATGGATTTCGGCGCATAGCATATCCATTCTTTTACCTGCATTTCTTTCTGAAAACAATAAAAAACACAAATAAAATTCCGGCCTTATTGTTGCTGGTGGCCTTCACCGGAAAGGTTCGTCGCCTTCCATTTTCTTCTATCGCATGAAAGATAAAAGAAAAAAAATACTATATCTCTTTTGCAAGCGTTTTCCTATGATCCCCCTCCAAAATCTTATAGAACGGCTGGTCATATTGGAGATAGTATGCAAAATAGAAAAACATATCTCGAGGCGCATTGATATCGCTGATATTTTTACCGATATACTGTTCTTTCAGAACATCATTTTTGTCAAAAAGCGCCCAACACATATTTGCTATTCTGAGTGCCTGCCTGGATATGGCTGCATCGCTTTTATTCAGCATAATGTTGATGTCAAATGTGTATGCTCCACTGGGTGATAAAACAGCAAAAGCATATAATTTGCCATAATAATAAGGATTGTCATCCGATGATGACGAATACAATTTTATTTCAATATCTTTTCCATAATATGGTGTACGATCCTGCCAGGCTCTTCTCCACATACTTCGCACGTTCCTCCATCGACCGCCATACGCATACTGATATAGCCCGCACGAGCGCGTTTCCACGCCCGGCTTTTATAAAATTCTTTTTATGTCATATCAATGGCACCCCAAAAGAAAAAGCCAGGCTCACCGCCCAGCTCTTGATGTTATTATTATACATCGTACCTGTGTGCCATTCTATGCCATCATTAACGACACACAAAAAAAGTGCAACGACGCTATACTGTGTCGTTGCACTTAAAAAAATAAATACCCTAATATGGTGAGGTTTCAGTCGTGCGTCGATGTTGTATAATTATTCGCATTTTACGAGATCGTATACACTACACCCAAGCGCATCGGCCAGTTTTATCACGGTACGCACCTGAGCCTTTTCCAACGGTCTTGCGCCGCTCTCAAATGCCTGTAGCGTGCGAACACTTATTCCGACCTTGTCTGCGAGCTGTGCCTGGCTCATTTCGCTCTCTATTCGTCGTTGTTGTAATAGGTTCATATTGTGTTTACCTCGTAATTGACTTTTTTCGCCTTACCTGTTATAATGTAGGGCGGCTGAGGTAAGGCTCTCAGCTCGCCGTTGTTGCGGTGTGGGTAGCGTTTTCCTTGCCGGGTCGCTACCCTTTTTTATTTGTGTATGTATTCTATGCACTCGACTATTTGCTCACTCGTGAAGCCTTGTGCCTTTAGCCACTCAATCAATTTTAGGATTTCCGTTGCTCTCATTTCTTCCATGTTCTCACTTCCTTTCATGAGAGGTTTCCCTCTGCCTTACAAGTATATTATACTACTATAGTAGTATAATATCAATACATTTTTCAAAATATTTTGAAAAAATAAAAAGCCCCGGGATCTATCCCAGGGCTCGACGTGTATTGGTTAGGCAACCATTATCACATCATTTTTCAACCTCTGCCATATACCTGCCTAACCTGTTGCACTCGTCATGACCGGCTGCTACGAATATATCTACCCTTTTCCCATCGTTTCCACCCATGCGGTAAACAATCTTATAATCTACGCCTTTATATGAATCACGTCTCCCAAACTTCCAAAAGTGGCCGCGCAGTAGTTTCCGCTTATTCCGTCATATAAAACAATGCCTGACGCTGTTTTTGTGCAGTTCAATCCGTTTTCTGTGTAGCTCCATTTGCCGTTACATGAAGAACAGGCGCAATAGTGTGTGATTGTTGCTTTTATAGTTCCGCTACTTTGCTTTGTTTCTTCTTTGGCCGGCTTTTCTTCCGCTTGTTCAATCGTTTCTTTTTTTATAGGCTCTGCGGCTTGTGATTTTATCGTTGGCACTATCATATGGCTACTGCAAAAAAACTTCCAAGCGGCAATTGGAGAGTCCAGGTATATCTTGGCCGCGCCCCAGATGGCAAAAAGATATATCGCTCCATTACTGCTTTTACCAAGCGGGAAGCAGAAGCAGCTGCGGCAGAATTAGCACTGCATAGATCATCTGCCTCTCATACTGATATTACTGTCTTGCAAGCACTCTCCATCTACCTCGATTCGCGCCGCGGAGTGCTGTCTCCAACTACGGAATCAGAATATGAAAGAACAATCGGCAGATCCTATACTTCGATCGAAAATATAAAACTTTCAAAACTGACGCCGACTCTGGTACAAGCATGGATAAGCGAAGGCGCCAGAAAAAAGAGTTTAAAAACCATAAAAAATGAATTTGTTTTGTTGCGTTCTGCTTTAGAACGAAGTGGGATTACATTGCGTTCCAGTGATTACTATTTCCCGCAAAAAAAGAATATTGAACGCTATATTCCAGGCGATAAAGATATTCAAAAGGTATTATCAGTTGCTTTAGGCGATTATCGTGTAGCAGCTCTTCTGGCTGCATTTGGCCCGATGCGAAGATCTGAAATATGTGCCTTGACATTAAACGATATAGAGGGAAATTGTATTCGTGTTAACAAAGCGATTGTAAAAGATAAAAATAAAAAATGGGTTCTTAAAGAACCCAAAACTTATTCCAGCAATCGATTAATTCCATTGCCACAATTTGTCATTGATGAATTTAAATTAAATGGTGAAATTAAAATATCTCCTGATGCTATTACGCATCAGCATGCGCATATTTTGCGCAAAGCAGAAGTTCCGT
>CAMEMG010000050.1:0-10751 GCA_945927325.1 uncultured Clostridia bacterium
CATATTATTTACATTTCCATATTTATATAGTAATTAATCAATGCATAATAAGGAGGATTTTCCCATGAGCATGAATGAGGCTCCCTATATCTTCAGTGCTTTTTCCAAGGCACCTACTTGCGCGGCCTCTGAACAGACCTGTGACCGAATCAATTTCTTTGCAGATGCGGCACATACAAACCTGTATGCGAAAGCCTATGTTGTTCCGCAGAGTTTCTCAAACTGTGCTTCTCCTACCGCTGCTCTACGCCGTGGCACTTTTTTTAATGACTTGTATATGCCTTATACGACAGTAAATCCCTGCTGTAAGGAGGTAAAAAAATGACACACGAATATGAAAGCTGCGCCTGCAGAAACGAAGAATCTGCACCCGAGCTCAGCAAAAAACAACATCTGATGCAGCAGATTGCCGAATGCGAATTCATTTGTGTCGATATCAATCTGTTTCTGGATACTCATCCCGATGATCAGCGTGCTCTCGCCGATTACAACTGCTATGCAGAGCAATTGGCCGCTCTTAAGGATCTGTATGTAAAAAACTATGGTCCGTTAGCGAATTTCGGCAATTCCGTCAGCCATGGCGAATGGAAATGGGTGCGGGCCGACTGGCCCTGGCACAGCGGTCATTATATGGATATGGAGGAGGAAAAATAATCGATGTGGATTTATGAAAAAAAACTGATCTATCCTCTGGGCAACATCCGCCCAAACCCCCGCATGGCCAAATTGCTGGCGATGCTGCTGGGAGGCGCAAACGGCGAATTGACCGCCAGCCTTACTTACCTCAATCAGCGCTACTGTATGCCCTGTCCACAGGTAGCAGCCATTCTCTCCGACATCGGCACAGAAGAGCTCAGTCACGTCGAGATGCTGAGCGTCATGATGAAAAAAATGCTGGCTGATGCTTCCATAGAGGAATTGCGCGCAGCAGGGATGGAAGGTTGGGCTGCCGACCACAATTGCTGCCCATTCCCTCAGAATCAAGATGGTTATAAATGGACCGGTGCTTACATCGGCGTTACGGGAGATCCCATTGCAGACATCACCAAC
This sequence comes from uncultured Clostridia bacterium, assembly GCA_945927325.1. GTDB lineage: Bacteria > Bacillota > Clostridia > Christensenellales > Christensenellaceae > QANA01. The sequence continues at coordinate 1,051 of CAMEMG010000050.1, forward strand.
GATATGGCAGCAGAGCAAAAAGCCCGCGCCGGTTATGAAGGCGCTATGCGCTTCTGCGATGACCCACAGGTGTTGGGGCCGCTTCAGTTCCTGCGAGAGCGCGAGATCGTACACTATCAGCGCTTTGGGGAAGCATTAAATATTTTAAACGATTACATGGATCGCTATCAAAAACCGACCGGCAAACGTTAAACCGATTGTCTATCGTATGAAAAACAGGCGCGGAAAAATACCGCGCCTGCCTTGCTTTATTTACATTTCGATTCTACTCGCTCAGATTTTCAGCGTGTTTTGCTTTCATAAAAGCAGTTGGTGCCCATTTCATCACTTTTGTTGCCCAGAAAGTTACGAAATAAGTTAAAGTAACATTACGCCAGGAAAATATTTTGGCAATCAGCAAAAATTTGCGGTTGCTCTGTGAAGGCAGCTCGCGCAGCGCCTGTATTACACGCGGATGTTCCAACATTTCCCGAAGCGCTTTTCTTTTCTGCCCATGGTTTAGCGGGCAGGTTCTTCCATGCAGGTTCGTCGCGCAAGAGATTACGCTTTTCATATACATATAATTGAGTATCTCCGCGTTCTCTGCCTGTAAAACTCCAAATTGCTGCGCCAACTCCGTAATCCGTGCATCAATCAGACAGCATACTTGAAATTTATCCGCACAATATTTACTTACCAGGCTGTCGTTATCCCGCATAAAATAATGATAATATTCCTGATCCAGGATACAGATATCCCGTGCCTGCCGCAGAACGTCAAATACAAACAACCTGTCTTCTCCATAATGGAACGGCATAAAAGAAATTTGACTATCGGCAATCATCTTTCTGCGATAAACTTTATTCCATATCTGATTCAGCATATTTTTCTGATAAAGAGCCACCAGATGCTCACCCAAAGCAGCCTCAGAATCTAAATAAGCCGGTGCAAACGTATAGGAAAATTCTTTCTTTGTCTGCTGATTGATAATCCGGAATCCAAAAATCAGCAAATCAACTGCCTGTTTCTGCAAAGCCGCTCCCAGTTCCGATAAAGCATTCAAAGCCAACGCATCGTCGCTATCCACAAACATCAGATATTCGCCCAGGGCAGCCTGTATTCCCACATTCCTCGCGTTGGCAGGGCCTCCGTTTTCCGTGGTAATTACCGTTATATTGGGGTATCTTTCTTTATATTGCTGCAGCATTGCCAATGTCCCATCAGTAGAACCATCATTTACCACAATCATTTCCAACGAAAAGGGCACCTGCTGCGCCAAAATGCTATCCAGAGTAGCCGGCAGATAATCTTCTGCATTATAAGCCGGTATAATAATACTGATCAGAGGATTTTCCATTTTTGCCAAAGTTCCGCATTGCCCCGCCTTAGCTTGCCTGCAACAATGCGAAAGTTCTCCATCCGTTTAAATTTGTTTTATTGTAGCATGATTCCATAATACCGTCAATTTTCGCTTTTTCAAAGCATTTTTTGGCCAATTGATTTTCTAAAGAAATATGTTATAATAGGTCGAGATTTTGCCTATATTTCCGTGCAAATAAGGCCTGTAAGCAAAAATATTTACAGTTTATTTCCAATTTATACGTAAAAAAAGCCATATGATTCCGTTTTTTTTACCTTCCATATCTGTAAATCATTTTTATCATTGCTACAGGAATCACAAGGGCAGCAAAGTTTATCAATTCTTAATAAATATTCTTTTCCGCTTCTGTTAAGCTTATGCTGCAGGATCCGGTTATTTGCGGATATTTTCCCGGAAAAGGAACACATTAACTTTAGGTAATTTTTAAGAGGAGAAACGATGGAATTAAGCATTATTGTGCCGGTCTATAATGCCGAACGCTATTTGGACCGCTGCATTGGCAGCCTGTTGTCACAGGATTTGAAGCATTACGAAATCATTCTGGTAGATGACGGAAGTTCTGACCATTCTTATGAAATCATGCAAGCTTATCAGGCAAGCAATCCGGATCGCATTCGCATTTTGCAACAACCCAACGGTGGCCAGGGCAGCGCCCGGAATCTTGGAATTCAGGCAGCCCGGGGAGAATTCCTGACTTTTGTTGACAGCGACGATTATGTGGCTGAAAATTGCTATTCCTCTCTGCTTGCCGTGCTGAAACAGGGAAACTATGATATATTGCTTTTCGATGCATTGGCAGATCACGGCACTTACCAGACAGATTACTCTGTTTTTCCGGATACAAAAACTTCCCGTATACTGACGCAGCAGGAATATCTGCTTACCTACCCGGCTGCCTGGAACAAAATCTTCCGCAAAGATTTCTGGGAGGCACATCAACTTCACTTTCCGGAAGGCATCTGGTATGAAGATCTGGCGTTGATCCCCTTGGCAGCCCTATATACCGACCGCATATATTATCAGAAGCAGGCGGCTTATTTTTATGTCCAATCGGATAATTCTATCATGCGGCATAACGGCTTCCGCCCCAAATGGCGGGACATGCAGCAGGCAATTCTTCTGCTGCATCAACAGCTGTCTGAACCCTATCCTGCAGAGATGGAATATCTGTTTTGGGAGCATTTTCTCTACGAAACTTCTCTGCGGTATTATCAGGTCGCACACTACGATGAAATTGACAAAATTGCCGACTTGACCAAAGCCCTGTATCCGCATTGGCAGAAAAATCAATATATCAAATCCCGCGCAACCCGCAGGCAAAAATTGATTTCCCGTCTGTTTTTCCATAAAAAATACCGTTGGATCCGCTTCAGCCAGCAAATGAAACAATTCTTATCAGGAAGAGGGACACATGCAAACCAGTAAACATTTCCAACTTTTGAACATCCGTATCGACATTCTGTTTGCCATTTTTTTGGTTTTACAGCCTATCTTTGATATATATCGCACTTTTTGGGGCGATACCTTCTCTATCGGCCCCTTTGCCATAGAAGAGTTCGTCAATTTAGGAATGCTGGGCTTGTTATTTCTCATTTCTCTGCTTCAGACGATTCACCGGAAACAGAGTAAAAACCTGCTTCCCTATGGTCTTTATTTCGCCCTAATCGCTGTCTACCTGGTGCTGCATTGTACCAATATTCAGCAGTTTGACCAGTCGATTTTACCCGCTGCCTCCATTCATCTGCTTACAGAATGTTATTATATCTTCCGTACCTACCTTTGCCCGTTATTGCTGATGTTTTTGTTTTGGAAAAACGGCATGGAGGATCTTCTGTTCGCGCGTACTATCAAAGTAATTACCTGTATCATTTCAGGAGTTATTGTCGTTACCAATTTGCTGGGGATCTCACTTGTCGCTTACAGCGGTGAAAATCAGCAAATCGCAGGCAGTATCTTTTCCTGGCCAACGTTGACTCCTTCCATGACAGAAGCAGAGTTGGCCATGTATACCTCAAAAGGCTGGTTTCAGTCAGCCAACCAGATCAGCGCGCTTCTTTTCTCTCTTTGTCCGATTATCGTCAAAGAAGTAATCAAAAAGCCTTCCTGGAGCAACAGTCTATTGCTTACGCTGCAAGTGATTTCCATGACTATGCTGGGTACACGCACGGCATCTTTAGGCTGTATTCTGGTCATTGTGGCCATGACGCTCGTCCTGTTGGCATTGCATATTCTGCATTTGGAACGAATCCGTAAGGTGCGGGCACTGCCCATTTTACTTTTAATCGTCCTCCTGGGGAGCCTGCTCAGCTACTGTTCGCCCGGGCAATTGAGCAAACGCCTCAACGAGCAGGAAGCAATTATCGAGCGGCCTGAAGCAGAGGAGGCCAAACCTTCCGGTCAGAACTCTGTTTCACTGGCAGAATATCTTGAAGAATATGCCTATAATTATTATATCAACGACTGGTTCTTGGAAATTTACCCCGTTTCCGGGGACGAAGCCTTTTGGAGAGAAGTGATCGCTCGGGATCGCACTCTGAATATGGATAACCGCTCGTTTAAAATCGAAATGCTGCAGCGTATTAAGGAACGCAATGCCCGCACAGATGATACTTTATATGGCATGGGCTATACCAGCAATGTTCCTTATACAGAACGCGATTACGTATATCAATATTATATTTTCGGCATTCTGGGCGTTGTACTTTTGATGGGACCTTTCCTTTTTGCCCTTGGCTACGGAGGGCTGCGCCTGCTGCTTCATCCGCGGCAATATCTGACATTGGAGAATTGTGCTCTGTTAATGGCGCTGGGATGTATGCTTTGCATCGCCTTTTTCTCCGGGCATGTTTTTGGCATTCTGATCAATATGCTGTTTCTTGGAACCTATGCCGGCAAATTATTGTCTAATTTAAAAACAAGTCGTGTTTGTGAGGATTCGCAGGTATGAAAATCGTATTTTTGCAAAATACCATCGATGCGCAAGGCGGCATCCTTACAGTAAATCGCACTTTGGCTCAGGCATTTCAAACCCAGGGAGATCAGGTTTTCTTTGTCAGCCTGCGCCATGCGTTAGTTCGTTCGCCCATTGAATATCCTGCACCGTCAGAAATAATCAACGATGCCCGGGAATGGAGTTGCCCACGCCTGAGCGAAGCCTGGGCTCTGCTGCGCAAGGGAAAAATTTTTCGCGGGTTACAACTGTTGGGCAAACGAATAGCCTACGACTATACTCTGCATCGGGATTATCGAGCCTGCCAGGCACGCCTGCTGCAGCTTCAACCGGATATCATCATCAATTCTCACTATGAATTGCTGGATTGCATCCCTGCTTCTCTGCTGCCTCGCACGATTAACCATTTTCATACCAGTTTCGGGCAGGTGCGACAGCTGCGCAGCTATCAGAAAATTTTCAAGCGCTACAGAAATAAACTGGGAAAATTTGTATGGCTGAGTAAGGCTTCCTGTGCAGAAGCGCAGAAATTCGGTCTGCAAAACAGTCTTTGCATTTATAACCCCCTTTCCTTTCATAGCTCTGAATCTGCCGATCTAGGCAAGCATCGCGCTTTGTTTTTGGGGCGCTTTTCGCCGGAAAAGCGATTGGATCTGGCCATTCGGTTATTTCAGCAGGCTGCCTCCATGCAGGCAGAGGATTGGGCGCTGGATATTTATGGGATTGGCGATCTGGACGCTGCTTTACAGCAACAAATCGAGCAGGACTCTCGCATCACCTATTGCGGCAGTACTACAACACCGCAAAAAGTTATTTTGCAGCACAGTATTTTCCTGCTGACTTCCAGCTTTGAAGGTATGCCATTGGTCGTGCTGGAAGCCGCTGCTTGCGGCGTGCCCACCATAGCGTTTGATTTTGGAGAAACCGCTCAGGAGGTCATTCACGATCATTCCACCGGCCTGCTGTTGCCGGCAGGCGCAGAAGATGCCTATGTCTCCGCACTTGCTGCTCTTATGGAAGATGCATCTCTGCGCCGGCAGCTGGGAAGTAATGCCAAGGCATTTTCCCAGACTTTCGAAATGGAACGCATCTTAGGGGAATGGAATCAGCTATTTGCAAAAATTTGTCGGGAGGAAGCATGATTATGACGAGTTTAAGCGTCGTTGTACCTGTTTATAACGTAGAGCAATATTTGAGTCAATGCCTGGAATCACTTCTCCGCCAGCAAGTAGACGATCTGGAAGTAATTCTGGTCAATGATGGTTCAACAGATGACAGCCAACGGATTATAGACGATTATGTTCACAAATATCCCCAAATCTTTCGGACAATTTCCCAGTCAAATCAGGGGCAGGGTTCTGCGCGCAATGCCGGAATACAGCTTTGCAGCAAAGAATACCTGACTTTTCTGGACAGTGATGATTATCTGGCAGAGGGCGGGTATCAAAAAGTATTGTTGGCCATGGAGCAGGATGCCTGTGACATCGGCGTCTTTGAATGCAATTGGGTATACCCGGATGGGCGTCAGGAGTTTCGCCCTTCCTTACCGCAGTTTCTTCCGGATTTTACGCCGCAGAACTATGTGCTTTCCCATTGTTCTCCCTGCAATAAGATTTATCGGACTTCCCTCTGGAAAACCAATGACCTTCGTTTTCCCATTGGCTTTATATATGAAGACCTGGCTTTGATTCCCTCTCTGGCGGCGTTTACTTCTAACATCCGGTTATACCCGCAGAAAATCTACTTCTATCGGCAGCGTGAAAATTCCACTATGCTCCCCACCTGTTATTCGCCGCATCTTCTGGATATCATCCCCGCCTGTCAAAATGTCTATCAGCTGCTGCACGGGAAAAACTTCGAATCAGAGTTGGAATATCTGATGCTTTTTCAGCTTTGCTACTATGCATCTTTTCGCTTCTTTGTTTTCGACAAATTCGAGGAAATTCGCTCCTGTATCAACGCTCTGGAAGAGATGTATCCTTATTGGCAAAAAAATGCCTATTACCGGAAACGTCCTTTCCTTTTCCGTTTTTACTGCAATCTGCTGAAAAACGGACATTTCCGCCTGGCCAAATTACTGGCGCGTATGAAAGAACAACATTAATTTTCAAGGAGATTTGGTGCATTTTTGCAAACCAACGCAATTACTATGAAAAGCCTCAGCGTGATCGTACCTGTTTATCGAGTGGAACAATATCTTGCCAAATGTCTGGACAGTATCCTGGCGCAGAATGTCCCGGATATGGAAATTCTGGTTGTAGATGACGGCAGCCCGGATGATTGCTATACCATTATGCAGCGCTATGCACAGGCATATCCGGAGCAAGTCCGCATTTTTCAAAAGCCAAACGGCGGGCTCAGCGATGCCCGCAATTTTGGTCTGTCTCATGCAGAGGGAGAATACATTGCCTTTGTAGACAGCGATGATTTTCTTGCCGAACATATGTATGCCACTATGCTGGCTAAAGCCCGGCAGCAGGATTTTGATCTGGTCGTATGTGATCTCAATTATGTATTCCCCGGCGGACGCATACAACCGGCTTCCTGCAATCTCTCACAGGATATTTTTACAGAAGAAGAGATTAAGAAAAGCATGATTTCGCTCTATCCCGCCGCTTGGAACAAAATATATCACCGCCGCCTTTTTGAACAGGAGCTGCGTTTCCAAAAAGGCGTATGGTTTGAGGATGTGGAATTTCTCTATCGGCTGTTCCCTCATCTGCATTCTATTGGTGTTGTGAATCAGCCTTTTTATCAATATGTCCAGCGGGACGGCGCCATTACGGCTACATTTGATCATCGTCTGTTTGATTATTTGAAAAACTGGGAAACGATTCTTGCTTCCTATCATCAAAACGGACAGTTTGAAAAATATCAGGCAGAACTGCAATACAGTTGCATGCGATATCTTTACGCCACCTTTTTAAAGGGAGTGGCCCGTGGCCATGATTTTTCCATTTTTCAAGACGCTTACCGACAGGCCAGGACTTTTGTGCATCAACATTTTTCTCGAGCCTGGCGTAATCCTTATTTTTATCGCACCGGAGCAAAAGGGATTTATCTGCTGACTTTCCAGCGCCTGAGTGCCTGGCTGCTCTATCTATGGATGCGCAATAAATAAAATTTATCAGGGAAGATACGAATGAACACTAAGAATAAAACGCAAAACAGCATTCGAAATTCCATATTCGGAATTGCCTCACAGATCATCATCATTCTGATCAGTTTTTTTACACGCTCCATTTTCCTGCGTTATCTGAGTGAAGATTATCTGGGCCTCAACGGTCTGTTTTCCAATGTAATTTCCATCCTTTCACTTACAGAATTGGGCTTTGGAACAGCAGCCATTTATGCGCTTTACAAGCCGCTTGCCGAACAGGATGAACGGAATATCTCCGCGCTCATGAATCTCTACGCTAAGATTTACCATGTCATGTTTGCAGTGGTCATGGCGCTTGGATTGCTCCTGCTGCCGTTTATTAAATATATCATTAATGACCTGCCGGAAAATATTCCCAATATTCATCTGATTTATCTATTGTTTGTGCTGAATTCGGCTCTCTCCTACCTGTTTGCTTATAAGCGTTCCCTGTTGTTTGCAGATCAGAAAAATTTTAAAATCTCGCTCATAACAGTTATTTTTAAAATCATCCTGTCTGTCAGCCAGATTGTCGGCCTGATGCTTACCAGAAGCTATTACGTTTATCTCGGTGCCATGATCCTGTACGGGCTTCTGGAAAATATAGTGATTTCAAAAATCGTCGACCGAAACTACCCATATTTGAAAAAATATCGAAAAGCACAGGTGGATTCAGAGACAAAGAAGATGCTCAAAAGCAATACCAAATCATTGGTCGTACATAAAATCGGCACGATTGCCGTATATCAGACGGATAACCTGATTATCTCGGCCTTTATCAATCTAGCAACTACCGGCCTTTATTCCAATTACACCATGATTACCAACAGTTTGCAGCAGTTGACTAACAGCATCGTGGAAGGCACGAAGGCCAGTATCGGCATCTACAATGCCAGTGAAACACCTCAAAGACGTATCTCACTCTTTAAAAAGTTCAATTTGATGCTGCATCTGATCAATTCTTTCTGTACCACGTGCCTGCTCTGTCTGTTTAACCCGTTCATTGAATTTGCTTTTGGAGAGAAATATCTTTTTGATCTGCCGTTGGTGCTGTTGATCTGCCTTGATTTTTATGTACGCGGTATGCGTGTCTCTTTCAGCACCATTAAGGAAACCTGCGGTATTTTTCGCCCGGATCGCTATAAACCGATTCTGGAAGCTATTGTCAATCTGACGCTTTCCATCCTGTTGGTAAAATCCATTGGTTTTGCCGGAATCATGATCAGCACAATTCTGACTACTTTGCTGCTCTGCTATACCATCGAAATATACGTCACCTGCAAATATGCTTTTGCCAGTTCCCCCTGGTTCTATTACCGCATGTTCTTTAAAAATGTTTTTGTACTGGCCATCCAGTTGTTTGCCACCTATGGATTATGTTCCTTGCTGCCTATGTATGGCTTCACTGCTCTCGTTCTCAAAGCGTGTGTCTGCCTGATCCTTCCCAACCTCATCAATCTGGCAGCCTATTGCCGGGATCAGGATTTTCACGCTCTGCTTTCTACTGCAAAACGTATGCTGCATCGGAAATTTTCCAAAAACCCCGAACAGGAAGCACAATAAGGTGATTTTAGTTAAAAGCCCCGCTTCCATATCAAAAGATATGAAAGCGGGGCTTTCTGCTTTATGATTTGCCTAAACTTCTGTCTCCCATTATCCCTGCTTTTTAATATAGATATTGCCACTGACAGTCTCAAAATCATATTCGCAGGAACCATCACCGTAGACTTTATTACTCTTTTGGGAGAGCGTCGGATAATCGCTGACAAAAGAGCCGCTTACGGTATCTACATCTGCAGTAAATCCCGGCATCGCCGTCAGGGATAAAATAATTTCACCGCTGACACTGCAACCGTCAAATTTTTGCGGTGCAACCGCAGCCTCCAAATAAATCTCTCCTGAAACGCTTTCAGCTTTTACCTTTTTAAAATTCCCTTGCAGCCGGACTATGCCACTGGTATTCTCTGCTTTCAATTGTTCCGCCTCACTGTTTATACAGACAACTTTTCCGCTGACACTTCCCAATTCCAACGTCTGTGCGACAACATTTGCCATTTCTATATCACCGGAAACACTTTCTGCTGCAATTTCTTCTGCCTGTACATCCGCTACTCGTATTGCCCCTGAAGCGGTTTCGATTTCGATTTCATACAGCTGTTCCAATAAAGCTTGCGGAAGTTTCAACTGCAAATTCTTATCCTCCGAAGAAAAAAAACAAATTCCACTTCTGTTGCTTATCTCCGGAGCGAATC